>JAPYQV010000600.1 GCA_029937205.1 Alphaproteobacteria bacterium | reverse complement strand
CGTTCCGATGTACCAAAAGCCGGCCATGCACTAACATTCAAATTGGACCAATCAATTGGGGCTGATCAACCCGTCTTCCTCGTTTGATCCATTGTATCAAAGGTAAGAAATACTGCTAGTAGCTGTGTGACTGGCGGGAAATTTTTACTGTGGTTGGCTGAGCCCGAAAGTCGTCGGCGGCGTATCCAAGGGAGTTCGTGCTTCAAGAAGCGGCTGTTCGTCGCAATGCTAATCGTGAGTTCGCTACTATGAGCGGATTTAGACGCGCTGGATCATGAGCGCGAGAGCATCGGTTTGGTCATACCCGATGGTCATACATTTGAAAAAATTATTCGCACAACTATTTAATTTTATTCAATTAATAAATAGTGGCTGGGGAACGAGGATTTGAACCTCGACCTACGGAGTCAGAGTCCGCTGTACTACCGTTATACTATTCCCCAACAGGCGCGGTATTGGCCAAAATTAGGCGCCCGGCGCGCATTGTCAACCTGAGAGGACGCGCATTGCCAATATTACCGTGCGCAGTGTAATACTTTTATTAACCAAGGCCTGAATGGATTGGGCCGGGACGGCGCGGCGGTAAGCCGCCAATCATTTGATACGGGGGCGAAATGGGGGGCGAATTGACACTCGATACGGCAACCCAGAGCGCCTCTGCCCGCCCGGTCGACAGTGACATCTACGCGGCGCTCGATCTCGGCAGCAACAATTGCCGCCTGTTGGTGGCCAAGCCGGTGGGCTCTGGGTTCCGCGTGATCGATGCATTCTCCCGCATTGTGCGTCTCGGCGAAGGCGTTGCCGAGAACGGCCGCCTCTCGGACGCCGCCATGACGCGTACCCTGGCGGCGCTCGAAGTTTGTGCCGCCAAACTCAGAAAACGCGGCGTCACGCGCTTTCGCGGCGTCGCGACGGAAGCCTGCCGGCTGGCCGATAATTGCGATGATTTTCTCGCCCGCGCCGCCGAACAGGCGGGATTGCAATTGGAAATCATCAGCGGCGGCGAAGAGGCGCGTCTCGCGCTCGATAGCTGCACGCCTCTGCTCGAGGCCACGGCGAGCCACGCGCTGCTGTTTGATATTGGCGGCTGCAGCACCGAACTCATCTGGGTGCGCCTCACCGATGGCGCGCCGCCCGAGGTGGCGGACTGGACTTCACTTGCTTGCGGCGTGGTCAGCCTGGCCGAGCGCCATGGCGGCGACCAGGTGACGGCGGATACCTATAACACCATGGTGGCCGAAGCGGGCGCGCTGGTGTCGCCGTTCGTGACGGCGCTCGATATCGGCGACTTGCTAGCCAGCGGTAACGTGCAGATGCTCGGCACGTCCGGCACCATCACCACCATTGCCGGCCTGCACCTCGGCCTGCCGCGCTATGACCGGGCGCAGGTCGACGGCTTTCACCTGACCGGCGCCGATATCCGCCACCAAGTGGCGCGCCTGCTGGCGATGGATTTCGAGCAACGCGCGGCCGAGCCGTGCATCGGGGTTGGGCGCGGCGATGTGGTCATTGCCGGTTGCGCCATTCTCGATGCTATTCTCAATGCCTGCCCGGTGAACAGCGTCGATGTTGCCGACCGCGGCCTGCGCGAAGGCATGCTGCTCGGCATGATGCGGGCCGAAGATCTGGCGCTATGAACCGCCGCACGCCGCCAACCTCACGCCGCAGCGCCGCTGTCCGGGTGAAGACGGCGCGCGGCCGTAAACCGTCCTCGACACGCTGGCTCCAGCGCCAACTCAATGACCCCTATGTGAAAGCGGCCCAGGAGGCCGGTTATCGCTCGCGCGCCGCCTTCAAGCTGTTGGAGCTCGATGATCGCTTTGCCCTGCTC
>JAPYQV010000076.1 GCA_029937205.1 Alphaproteobacteria bacterium | reverse complement strand
GCGTTGCGCGAGGTCGCCTTCGATATCGAGGAAGGCGCCGATATGGTGATGGTCAAGCCCGGCATGCCCTATCTCGACATTGTGCGTCGGGTGAAGGAGAGCTTTTCCCTGCCGACCTACGTCTACCAAGTGTCCGGCGAGTACGCCATGATGATGGCGGCGGGCGAACGGGGCTGGCTCGACGGCGAGCGCGCCATCATGGAATCACTCTTGGGCTTCAAACGCGCTGGCGCCGACGGCATCCTCACCTACGCCGCCATCCGCGCCGCGAAGACGTTAAACGGGATCGCGCCTGCCTCCTGATTGATTTCCGTCTTTACATTGTGCATACAATTTAGTATACACAATGACACTACATTTCTACTCTCAGGATAATGGACTATGACTGTATCTTCACGGCGTGAGGACATGGCGTCACCCAGAGAAACAATAAATCTACGCGCCTCGGCGGAGCAAAAGGCGTTGATTGACCGTGCGGCCTCCCATCTGGGCAAGACGCGGACTGAATTTATGCTGGATAGCGCTCGCAAAGCCGCGGAAAACGCTCTGTTAGACCAGAGACTATTCCTTCTGGATGATTCTCAATACGCGAAATTCGTTGCATGCCTCGAGGCGCCGGTTGAGCCGAACGAGGCTCTAATTAAATTGTTGGCCACGCCATCTCCTTGGGAGCGGTGACGCTAACGCCGCCTCGGCCCATAAATGCCGATCATGACTTGTCGGCGTTCGACAGTGGCAAGCAAGTGCTTGATGACTGGTTGAGAGAGCGAGCACGACAAAATGAAATTTCCGGTGCTTCGCGAACATTCGTGGTTGGCGAAAACGGGCGCGTTGTCGGCTATTATTGTTTGGCAAGCGCATCCGTCGATCACCGGCAAGCGCCTGGGAAAATCAGGCGCAACATGCCCAACCCGATCCCGGCCATGTTGATGGGGCGATTGGCAGTCGACAAATCTCGCCAAGGCGAGGGGCTCGGGAAAGCGCTTCTTAAAGACGCTATTTTGCGCATTTTGAAAGCGGCCGAGATTTCCGGCATGAAAGCGCTTCTGGTTCACGCACTCGATCAAACCGCCGCCGGATTTTACCTGCAAAACCGCTTTGTTGCTTCGCCGGTGGACCCGCTAATTCTTCTATTACAGCTCGATACGGCGCGAAAAGCCTTTATCGCAGCCAAGCCGTAACCGCCGCAATCTGCTCGTCGACCATGAGCGACGGGGTGTGGCCGATGCCGGGATATTCAATGAGCTCGGCACCGTCCGCTTTCATTTCCGCCGCCGTCTCGGCCGGTAGAATTTTCGATTCGGCGCCGCGCAGCACCAGCATCGGGCATTCGATGCGTCGCCACCACGGCCACATTTCGATATCCTGCAGGGGGCCGCTGGCGCGCAGCGCGTCGCCAATTGCCGGATCGTGATGATAGGCAAATCCGCCGCCGTCTTGCGGGCGCAGGCTGTGCAGGGTGAGATGCATCCAGGTCTCGTCACTGAGGTCGCCCCACTCGGCGCAGACCTTGCGCTGATAGACTTCGGCCGCTTCCAGATCTTCGAAAACCGGTGCCCGGCCGACGCGGTCGGCAATCGGCGCCATGCCGCTTTTGGGCAGGAAGGGTCCGATATCGTTGAGCACCATGCGGCGGATAAGACCGCGCGCCACGGCATCTTCATCGCCGGCGATTATCATGCCGATGGAGCCGCCGAGCGAGGTGCCGATCCAATCGACTTCGGTCAATTTCTGCGACGCCAGCAGGCCGCGAATATCGGCGATATAAGTGGGCAGTGAATAACCCGCCGCCTCGCGCAGCCAATCGCTAACGCCGCGCCCGGCGAGATCAATACACAGCACCCGGTGGCTGGCGGAGAGTGCCTCGGCAAAGGCGTCAAAATCGCGCCCATTGCGGGTCATGCCGTGGACGCAAACGGCGACGCGCGGATTGTCCGCCGCGCCCCACTCGGTGTAGGCGAGGCGGCGAAAGCCGCCGAGCCGATCGGCATATCGATCGGCGATTTGAAAATGGGCCTTACGCATGGTCATTTAGCTCCTCCGAGCACGGGCGTTCCAGAATGGCGAATAGCGTGTATCATCCCGGCCACGAATACGAAAGCAGCAAGGAAGCAAAAATTATATGACGGTTCCAGGACCCCTCAGCGGCATTACGATTATCGATTTGACGCGTGTCCTGGCGGGGCCGTATTGCACCATGGTGTTGGCCGATCTCGGCGCCCGGGTGATCAAGGTGGAAATGCCGGAGACGGGCGACGATGCGCGCGCCTTCGGCCCCTTCATCAAAGGCAAATCCGCCTATTTCATGTCGATCAACCGGGGCAAGGAGAGCCTCGCCCTCAACCTCAAAGATAAAGCCGACCGGGCTATTTTCGAAACGCTGTTGGAGGATGCCGACATTTTGGTCGAGAATTACCGTGGCGGCACCATGGAGCGCCTCGGCTATGGCTGGGAGAGCCTGCATCCACGCTATCCTAAATTGATCTATGCCGCCTGCTCGGGCTTTGGCCATACCGGCCCTTATGCCGAACGCCCGGCCTACGACATGGTCGTCCAGGGCCTGGGTGGCGTGATGAGCTTAACCGGCCACCCCGGCGGTCCGCCGACCCGTGTCGGTACCTCGATCGGCGACATCACCGCCGGGCTGTTCACCGCCATCGGCATTTCAAGCGCGCTGCATCATCGCGCCAGCAGCGGCGAGGGGATGAAAATCGATGTCGCCATGCTCGATAGCCAACTGGCCATCCTGGAGAATGCCCTGGCGCGCTATTTCGCCACCGGCGAAGTGCCCGGCCCGCTCGGCGCGCGCCACCCCACCATCGTGCCGTTTCAAAGCTATGAGACGGCCGACAGCCACGTCATTATCGCCGCCGGCAACAATGCCTTGTTCGCCACGCTGTGCACGGCCCTGGATTGCCCGGCGCTGGCAAGCGAGCCGCGTTTCGAGGACAATGACGCGCGTGGAGAACATGTCGAGGAATTGAGAGTGGAATTGGAGCAGCGCCTGAAACAGCAGCCGACCGCACATTGGCTCGATCTGCTCGCCGAGGCCGGCGTGCCGTGCGCGCCGATCAACAATGTCGCCCAAGTGCTCGCCGATCCGCAGATCGCGGCGCGCAATATGGTGATCGAAACGCACGATACCGAGGTCGGTCCATTGCGCATGGCGGGCAACCCGATCAAGCTGTCGGCGTTTGACGACCCGACCACCCGCCAGCCCGCGCCCGATCTCGACCAGCATCGCACCGATATCCTGAACAGCCTCAAAAAGTGACAATCTGATATGGCGAGAAGGCGTAAACGCAAGAGTCAGTACGGCCTGAAAAGCCCGCGCCGGGGATTTCGCTGGTGGTGGCCGTTGGGCGGCTTCAGCGGCCTCATTGTCGTCATTCTGATCGTCTTGGCGGGCGGCTATATATGGGCCCGTGGCTCTCTGCCCGAGCTTAATGGCGAGATGCAATTGACCGGCCTTGCGGGGCCGGTGGAAGTCGTCCGCGATGGCCATGCGATTCCCCACATCTATGCTGAATCCACCAATGATGCGGTGTTCGCCATGGGCTTCGTCCACGCCCAGGACCGCCTCTGGCAGATGGAATTTCAGCGCCGCGTCGGCGCCGGGCGCCTGTCGGAATTGTTCGGCGAAGATACCCTCAAGATCGACCGTTTCCTGCGCACGCTTGGCGTTTACCGCTCGGCGGAACACAATTTCGCCAATCTGGAGCCGGACGCGAGGGCTGTTTACGAAGCTTATGCAGCCGGCGTAAACGCTTTTCTGACCACACGGGACGGCCCCCTGCCGCCGGAATTTCTCCTGCTCTCGCACGAGCCCGAGCCGTGGCGTCCGGCGGACAGTATTGTCTGGCTGAAGATGATGGCCTGGGACCTGGGCGGCAATGCCCTCGACGAAGCGCTGCGGGCGCGGATGGCGCAGAACCTGAGCGCCGAACAAATAAACCAACTCTGGCCCGGATATCCTGAAGACGGCCCCCCCGTACTGCGCAGCAACGCGGCGCCGGACCTGCCCTGGGCCGCCTTGGCGGCAATTTTACCGCCACGCCCGCCGGAGGGTCTCGGCTCCAACAATTGGGTACTGGCCGGAGAGCATACGGCGAGCGGCAATGCCCTCCTCGCCAACGATCCGCATTTGGGCCTGCAAATTCCGAGCCTGTGGTATCTCGCCCATTTAAGCGCGCCCGGCCTAGAAGTTGCCGGCGCCACGCTGCCTGGCGTGCCGATGCCCGTTCTCGGGCGCACCCCGAACTTCGCCTGGGGATTTACCAACACGAATCCGGACGTTCAGGATTTATTTATTGAACGCCTGCATCCCGACGACGCCGACAGATATCTCGTTCCCGGCGGCAGCGCCGCGTTCGAAACACGGCAGGAAACCATCCGCGTGAAGGACGGAAGCGATGAGGAACTTACCGTGCGCGAGACACGTCATGGCCCGGTTGTTTCCGACATCATCAGCGGCAGCGGCGAATTTCTTCACGCCGGGCACGTCATCGCCTTTGCCTGGACGGCGCTTCGCGATGACGATTTGAGCGCCCAGGCAGCAGTGCGCATCGGCCTGGCCGAGGATTGGGATAGCTTCATCGCAATCTTGCGTGATTTTCACGCGCCGCAACAAAATATTGTGTTCGCCGATATTCACGGCAATATCGGCTATTTCGCACCCGGCCGGGTACCGATCCGGCGCAGCGGCAATGGCTGGATGCCGTCGATCGGTTGGACCGGGGAGCACGATTGGGTGGGCTTCATACCGCCCGCCGCCTTGCCCCGCCTGTTTAATCCACGATCAGGCCGGATCGTCACGGCGAATAACAAAGTTGTCGGGCCGAATTATCCCTATTTCATCACCCGCGACTGGACGGCACCGCATCGGGCACTTCAAATTGGCGCCCTTTTGGACACCGAGGCGCAACACACGGTCGAGAGCTTTGCCGCGATCCAGGCAGACATTACATCACGCGCCGCGCAAACCTTGTTGCCGCGCTTGCTAGAATTAACCCCGAGTGGCAGCGAAACAGCGCATGAGGCCTTGAACAGGCTGGCCGCCTGGGATCATGTCATGGCGGCAGACCGGGTCGAGCCATTGATCTATGTGGCCTGGCTGCGCGAATTGATGCGTGCCTTGTTCGCCGACGAGCTCAAGGGCGCGTTCAATGATTATTGGTCGATTCGCGAAGGCGCCATATTGGAGGCGCTAAAACCCGGCAGCGCCTGGTGCGACGATACCGCCACCGCCACATCAGAAGACTGCGCCGTGACGGCCAGCAAAGCGCTTGAACGCGCGCTGCAGTATTTAGCCGAGCGCTACGGCAGCAACGTGGACGGCTGGTCGTGGGGAGAAGCCCATTACGCCTATAGCGAACATGAAGTGCTGGGCCGCGTGCCCGGGCTGGGGCCGCTGTTTGAAATCCGCCTGGCCAATGGCGGCGCGGGAAATACGGTCAATGCCGCCAGCTTTACCGTGCGCGACGAAAAAATCCCGTTTGCGCAAAACCATGGTCCGGCCTACCGCGCCATCTATGATTTGGATCCGCTCGGGCAGTCACTTTTTATCCACAATACGGGCCAATCCGGCAATCCGCTTTCCTCGCACTACCGGGATTTCGCGGAAATGTGGCGCGACGGCGAATATGTCCCGCTCCTGATGAATCGGGCGCAAATTGAATCCGCCAGCATCGGAACACTACGCCTTTCGCCATAGTTAACGACGATCGTGGCCTGAACCCGACAACAGGCGTCAATTCCCGTATTTCGTGGTTAACCGTTTTTTCACCCTGCAGGCGCTAAATTGTGGCTCCAAATCCGGTGCGCGTGCGCCGAATTATTGTGAGCGGGGTAAAGCTTAATGCTGTTGATCGTTGGCAGCTTGATAGTTGTTGTATGCGTCATTGGCGGCTTCGTCATGATGGGCGGCCATATTGCGATTCTGATGCAACCGGTCGAATTTATCATTATTGTCGGTGCGTCGGTCGGCGCTTTCCTTATCGCCAACCCCATGACGGTCATCAAAGCCTCAATCAAGGCATCGATCGGACTGCTCAAGCCGCCGCGCCACAACAAAGCGAGCTTTCTCGAACTGCTCACCCTGCTCTATGCGGTTTTCAAACTGGTGCAGATGAAAGGCATGCTGGCGCTCGAACAGCATGTTGAGAATCCGCAGGAAAGTGACCTGTTTCAGCAATTTCCCAAATTCTACAGCGACGAAACCGCCGTCACGTTCCTGTGCAACTATATCCGCCTGATGACCCTGGGCTCGGACAAGGCGCATGAAATGGAAGCCCTGATGGACGAGGAGATTGAGACCCACCACAATGATCAACTCGAAATCTCGGAAGCCGTCAACAAAGTCGCTGAAGCCATGCCGGCACTGGGCATTGTCGCCGCTGTGCTCGGTGTCATCCACACCATGGGCTCGATCTCCGAGCCGCCGGAAGTGCTCGGCCATCTTATCGGCGCCGCCCTGGTCGGCACGTTTCTCGGTGTGTTGCTGTCGTACGGCTTCATTGGACCGATGGCGTCTGCACTCAAGGGCCGCGCCAATACCGACACCAAATATTTTGTCTGCATGAAGGCCGGTCTGATGGCCTATATGCAGGGCTACGCGCCCGCCGTCAGCGTCGAGTTCGCGCGCAAGATATTGTTCGCCCATGAGCGTCCCACTTTCTACGATGTTGAAGAAGCGGTCGCCGAACTGCCCGCGGCGTAGGGCCACAACATGGCCACCAATGTCAATGAACTGATCTTCATCAAGAGGATCAAAAAGAAGGCGCACGTAGCGGCCCATGGTGGCGCCTGGAAGATTGCCTATGCGGATTTCGTGACCGCGATGATGGCGTTTTTCCTCCTCATGTGGCTGCTCAACGCCACCACCGAAGACCAGCGGACCGCCATTTCAAATTATTTTGCGCCGGCCAGCGTCAGTCAATCGATGAGTGGCTCCGGCGGTGTTATGGGCGGACGGACGATTGACAGCGAAGGGGCGATGTCTTCCAGCACCAGCCGGCCCGGCCTTATTCTCGGCGTGCGCACGCCTGTGCTTGGAAATGCCGACGAGGAAGTGGAAGACGGCGATGGCGAATTCTCCATGAGCGGCCCGGTTTCGGATCATAAATTCGAAGACGCGACCGGCAGCCATATGGGGACGCTTGACGCCCATGGCCAGAAGCAAGGCAGCGGCAGCCATTTGGGTAATGTGGAGAAAAACGACGTCAAAAACGCCAAAGGTGAATACCTCGCCCGCGCCAAGAAGAAAAGCGGCCCCGACGATAAATTGGGCACCTCCAATCAGGCCGGCGCCAAGCAAGGCCAAGACGCGGAAGGCGCGGCAGGCACGGCGGGCACGGCCGGTGGGCGCAGCCAAAATGATTCCCAGTTTGCCGGGGATTCCCGCTACGCTAATGATTCCCGTGATTCCCGCAACAGTGCGCGGCAATTTGCCAAGCGCGAGCAAAAGCGCTTCAGCAATGCCGCGGCGGCGCTCAAAAAGCTCATCGAGCAGGACCCAAAACTAAAGCCCTACCGCGACAATTTGAAGGTTGAGCAAATAGGTGCGGGGATGCGCATCCAAATCCTCGACAGCCACAAAGTTGAAATGTTCCCGCTCGGCAGCGCGGAAATGATGAATCGCACCAACGAAATCATGGCCAAGATTGTCGAATCGATTAAAAAGCTGCCAAACAAAATTGCCATTGTCGGCCATACCGACGTGACGCCCTATCATGCCGATTCCGGATACAGCAATTGGGAACTCTCCACCGATCGCGCCCATGCCAGCCGGCGCGCGCTCGTCGCCGCCGGATTGCCGGAAGACCGCCTGGCAACCGTTATCGGCAAGGCCGCCACCGACCCCTTGAACAAGGCTGACCCGGATTCGCCCGAAAATAGACGTATCAGCATTCTCCTGTTGCGCGAAGCCCCGCCCAAGACCCGCCTGGGACGCGGCGAATCGTCGGGCAAGCGAAAAGACCCTTATTCGGGATTTGGTAGAACAAATACGCAGTCGAACCGAGCCCCGCTGATGGCGCCAGCAAACGACCCGCGTGCCAACGCACCAACAGATCACGTCGATGGCGGGCCGGGAGAAACCCATCAGAACGGGCAAGAGGCGGCGCCAAACGCGCCGCCAGAGAACGCCCGGGAAGAGGCAAAAGCCGAAAAAATCGAGCCGGCGGAAAAACCCGTTGAAAGCATTAAGACGGAAGAACCCACCGTCGAGGCGGAAACGCCGCCGGTAGAAGAAATAGAACCCGTCGACGACGGTGAAATCATCGATAGTGATCTTTGGCAGCGCCTTTAATCATATGCGCCTGAGATAATTTTCCATCGCCACTTCCGCTTGGCATTGACGCAACCGTCTACCATGATGGCGCGCTATGATCGTCGCCGACCCCTTTATATTGATGTGGATAACCCTGGCGCTTGCCGGGGCCACCATCATTGCCTATGCGCATCCACGTCTGCCGCTGGAATTGACGTCGATCGGGCTGGTGGCGGCGCTTTTGATTCTGTTTCACATCGCGCCCTTAGAGAGCTCGGATGGCCGCGAAGGACTTGATGCGGCCGGATTGCTGAAGGGTTTCGCCAACCCCGCGATCATTACCGTTGTCGCATTGCTGATTGTCGGCCAGGGCATGGTGCGTGCCGGCGCCCTGGAGATGATCAGCCAGATGATCTACCGCGCCGCACGGGGCCGTCCCGCGCCGGCAATCGCGGTTAGCCTCATGACCGCCATGACCATCAGCGCGGCGCTTAACAATACCCCCGTGGTGGTCATGTTCATTCCGGTGCTCGCCTCCCTGGCGGATCGCCTCGGCCACACCGCCAGCCGCGTCATGATGCCACTCAGCTATTGCACCATCCTGGGCGGTATGGTGACGCTGATCGGCTCCAGCACAAACCTGCTCGTCGCCGGAACAGCGCAAGAGTTAGGCCTGGCGCCGCTCGGCTTCTTTGATTTTGCCATTCCCGGTCTGGTGCTGGCCGCGTTGGGATTTCCGTACGTCATCTTTATTGCCCCCCGGCTCATGCCCAAACGCGAAGCGGAAGAAGACGAACCTGCCACCAGCAGCGGCAAACAATTCATCGCGCAATTCACCGTCGAGCCGGATTCGCCGCTGATCGGCAACACGGCGGTAGCCGGCATGTTTCCCGCACTGCGCAACATGACGGTGCTGATGGTGCAACGCGGTACCGTAAACAGCCGGGCGCCGTTTGAAGATATTGCGCTCGAACAAGACGATGTGGTGATCGTGGCGGCAACTCGAAAAGCGCTGGTGGACGCCGTATCGCGCTCCAGCGGCCTGCAAATCCGCCCGACATCTGCCGTCGAGGGCGACACCGCCCTCGGCGAAGACACGGCGCCGGAAGCGCAAGCC
>JAPYQV010000599.1 GCA_029937205.1 Alphaproteobacteria bacterium | reverse complement strand
GCGCCACACTGCGCTGGGCGCGGCCGCGGCAAAACGCCTGATTTGCGCAATTGACCTGCCGGGCGCGAGGAATAAAGTGGCCCCTTGAGAACAATCAGGTAAAGTGGGGCAGGCGTGTCGAACCTCAGGGTAGCCGTCGATATTGGCGGAACGTTTACGGATATTTGCATCATGGACGAAGCCACCGGGCAGGTCCGCGTGGCCAAGACACCGTCGACCCCGGATGACCCGTTGGTCGGCGCCATGAACGGCATTAGCGAGGCCGAGATCGACCTCAAGGACGTCTCGCTTTTTTCGCACGGCACCACGGTCGCCACCAACGCGCTGATCACGCGCCGCCTGCCGCCCGCCGCCATGGTCTGTACGCGCGGCTTCCGCGATGTGATCGAGATCCGCCGCGCCAACAAGGAAGAGCTCTGGGACACTTACAAAGACGTGGCACCGCCCTATATACGCCGCCGCGATCGCTTGGTGGTAAGCGAGCGCATCGATCAGGCCGGCGTCGTGGTCGAAGCACTGAACGAAGACGAAGCGCGTGAAGTGGCGCGCGTACTCAGAAAGCGCGGAGTCGAATCGGTCGCCATTTGCCTGATGAACTCCTATATAAACCCGGCGCATGAGAAGCGCCTCAGAGAAATCCTCGTGGAAGAAATGCCCGGCGCGGATATCATCACCTCAAGCGACACCCTGCCCGAAATTTTTGAGCATGAGCGCTTCTCCACCACGGTGGTCAATTCCATTCTGAGCCCGGTGATCGGGCGCTATGTTCAGCGTATGAGTACGAAGTTGAAAGAGGGCGGCTACGCCAGCGATCTGTTGCTGCTGCATTCGGGCGGCGGCGTGATGACGCCAGCCACGGCGCAGCGCTTCGCCGGGCGCCTGGCCGGCTCGGGCATTGCCGCGGGCGCCATCGCCAGCCGCCATATTGCCATGCTGTGCGGCTATGATAATTCCATCGGCCTCGATATGGGCGGCACCAGTTGCGACGTGTCGCTGGTCTATGGCGGACAATCGCGGGTCACCAACGATTGGGGCATCGAATTCGGCCATCCGATCCGCTTCCCGAGTATCGAGGTGCTCACCATCGGCGCCGGCGGCGGCTCGCTCGCCTGGATCGACGATGTCGGCGCGCTGCACAATGGCCCGCAATCGGCCGGTGCCGATCCGGGACCGGCGTGTTATGGCCGCGGCAATGAGGTGCCGACCAACACCGACGCCAATGTGGCTTTGGGCCGCCTCGGCACGTCGCTCGCCGGCGGCAACATCACGCTCTACCGGGATGCCGCCGTGACGGCGGTGAAAACCGGCGTCGCTGAACCGCTCGGCATGAGCTTGGATGACGCCGCCAAATCGATTGTCAGCGTCGCCAACGCCAATATGGCGGACGCGGTGCGCCTGATCTCCATCAGCCGGGGCTATGATCCGCGCGATTTCGCCCTGGTCGCCTTCGGCGGCGCCGGCGCCTTGCATGGCGTGGCGCTGGCCAGGGAATTGGCCATCCCGACCGTCATTGTGCCGCCCAATCCGGGCGTCACCTCGGCGCTCGGCTGCCTCTTGGTCGATATCCGCCACGATCTGGCGCAGAGCTACCTAACGTCGGCCAGCGAGGCCGACGCCGGTGATATCGAAGCCAAATTCAGCGAGATGGAATCCGAAGCGCGCGAGCGGCTGGAAACCGAAGGCGTCGCCGCCAAGGATATGCTGCTGCAACGCGCCATCGACATGATGTATGAGGGCCAGTGGCGCTCGCTCTCGGTTCCGGTCGGCGCGCCGTTCAATTCGGTCGATGAAGCGATTGAAGCCTTCCACCGTGACCATGAGCGCGAATATGCCTTCCGC
>JAPYQV010000598.1 GCA_029937205.1 Alphaproteobacteria bacterium | reverse complement strand
CCGGCGCTCGGTTGTGTCAAAGCTTTATCGGCCATGGAGGCGCATTCGATCGGCGCTGAAGCGTCGCGGAAAAAAAGGAAAACGGGCCGCCCCTTTAACGGGCGGCCCGCTCATTCCGGCCTAGAGGTTCTTATACTCGTTCCACACTTCAGACCAATCATCGATGGATTGTTGCTCGGGCAATTGGCGAAGCGCAATTTTGCCCTCGGCATATTCATCCATCACGTTCCGCTGGTCGAAGCGGTGACGCAGAATGGTGGCTTCATTCGGCCTGGTATCGTTCATCATCGTCCAACCCTTTTTATTGGGAATCGAGCCCCAATAGGAGGACTTCAGTGCAACCCGCACCTGGCCTTCGGGCGATGTCAGATACTGGATAAATTTCTTGGCCAGATCCTGTTTCTTGCCGCCCTTGGAGATCGAGAGCGATTCCGTCCACTGAATGCCGCCCTCATCCGGAATTGTGGTCGTGACTGGGTGGCCGTCAGCCGATAGCAGGATCGTGATCCAATCGCCGATACCCTGATAGGCCAAGGCATCGCCATTCTTCAGGGAATTGAAGATATCGGGAATACCGTGATAACCGGCGACCTGCGGCTTCAACGAGAAGACCGTATCGCGCAGCTCGGAGAAGGCCGCATCGTTAATATTGAACGGTGATTTGTTGCCGTTAAATTGGCTGAGACAACCCATGCTCGGCAGGTACCAGTCGAATTGACCAACTTTGCCTTTCAGCTTCGGATCCCACAGAACCTTGTAGGTTGAGGCTTCTTTCACGGAAATTACGTCGGTGTTGTGCACGACGCCGAGATAGCCAAAGTCGACAATCACCGAATACAGCTTGCCATCAAGCCAATGGCCCGGCAGTTCCCGGAATTCCGGCCAAAAATCATCGAACGGATAGTCGTTGACGTCCATTTCCTCGATGAAACCGCCAGCACGCAGCATGGTGATATATTCACGATCGCTGAGCACGACGTCGTAGGTGCCGGTGTCGCTCTGATTGATCAACGCCAGCATGGCCTCGCCGCCGACATATTCCTTGGGAATAATCTTGACGTTATTGGCTTGCTCGAACGGTCCCACCACTTCTTCCGCGCCGTGGCCGGGCCAGCATAGATAGCTGAGGGTGTTTTCGTCCGACCAAGCGACGCGCCGGGTTGTACTGGTGGCGGCAATAACGGCGGCGGCGGCAGCCGAACCTTTGAGGAAGCGGCGCCGGGTTAGACGCCAAGTGCGTTTCGTTTCGCTTTTTCTTTCAGTCATTTTCCATCTCCTCGGATTATAAAAATTCATGTGCCGGGGCGTGTTTACACACTCTCATTAATTGTGAATTGCGATATTTCGGTTGCCCGCAATACCTGTTTCTGTTCGAAGCCTACGCCAACTCCGGACAGTTTTAAACTGGTCATATTACTTCCGGGTTGGTGGCGTCGATCCAGCGCTTCACGACGGCAAAGGCCTCATCGCCCATCAGCCGCTCATAGGGCCGCGAGCGGCCATCGGTCGGGGCGCTTACCTCGCGTTGCAAATCACCGATATCCATGCCGAGACGCTCGGCATCACTGAGCAAATTGGCATAATAAACCCGGTCGATGCGCGCCCACCAGATAGCGCCGGCACACATCTGACAAGGCTCCCAGGTGGTATAGAGCTCGCAGCTCGAGAGATTCCAGTTGCCGATTTTCTTGCCGGCGGCGCGCAGCGCGTGAATTTCGCAGTGGCCGGTCGGATCGCTGTTGATGCTTACATCATTCCAGCCTTCGCCGATCACCTCGCCGTCCTTGACCACCAGGCTGGCACAATAGCCGCCAGCGCCCTCGTCCATCTTCTGCTGGC
>JAPYQV010000075.1 GCA_029937205.1 Alphaproteobacteria bacterium | reverse complement strand
CGGGTGCGCCGCGCAAGATTCCGGGCAGCCGCCGCCTCCAGAATGAGCCGCTCCCGCTTCGCTGCCTCCTCGGCCTCGATCCGTCCGCGCTCAGCGATCCGCTCGGTCTCGTCGCGGGCGCGCTCGGCCGCGCCCGACGCCTCGACATATTCGATGATCTTGTCCTCAAGCTCCAAGCGCCGCGCCTCGAGCATGTCCTCGGCTTCGGCAAGACGCTTGCCCGGAGGCAGCAACAGCTCGGCATTGCGCGCCTCCAGAAGCCAGCGCCGGGCGTCCGCCTGGACACGCGCGCGGACCTCGAGAAATTCGCGGTCGGCGGCGATGATTTTCTGAGCGCGCGGCCAATGGGTGAGCAGAGACTCATGGGTGACGCGGACCACCGCTTCGCCACCGCCGCCTGTGCCGCCGCCGCCTGTGTCGCTGACCAGCAAGCGCGCCTTGATGAGGCTGTCGACGAACGCCGCCTGGGCCGGCGAGCCGTCCGGTAAGCGCCTCGTCCGCCAGCCTGACCGTGACAAGCGCTCGGAGGACCGTCGGCAGCGCATCTTGAATTTCATCCGGCAGAGCGCCGACAATTTCATCCGCCCGCCCGGCGATGGCCCCCTCGAGACCACCGAGAGCGCGATAGTCGGCGAAACTCAGCACGCGCCGCTCTTTGCCCGCCTCATAGAGGGCATCGAGCACGAACTCCAGCAGCGGCAGCGCAGCCGGATCGCTGGCTGCCGCTTCTTGAAGGACATCCTCAAGGTGACCTTCCTGAGCATCCTGCTCGAAGCGCAAGCCGGCCGTCCGGGCGGGATTGTGGATGATTTGGGCAAATTCCGATGCTGTCGGCGGCAGCAGCTCATAACTGCCAAGCCCGTCCTTCAGTTGAGACAATCCCGCAACGGAAGCGCAATGGTGCAGGAAGTCGGTGCGGAATGTTGCGATAACCCAGACCTGGCCACACCTGGCAAGGGCACCGAGGAGCGCGATAAAGCCGGCACGCTCGTCCGCGCTCGTGTCTTGGCTGGTGAACATCTCCTCCAGTTGATCCACGGCCACAGCAAGACGCATGGCCGGGACGCCCTCCTTGCCTGCCGCAATTTGTAGCGTCTCGCCGACGGCGGTGATGGCCGCCTCTGGCCGCTCCTTGAAGAGCCTTTCCAGGTCGGCGATGCCATCCGCCGCCTGCATCATCTCGGGCAGCGCCGGTTCGCCGACAAGCGCTTGAACGAGAGCCGCCGTCGGGGTTGAGGCATTCGACGGGCGGAACACGCAGAAGCGCCGCACATCAGCGGTGCTGCCGGGCTTGGTGATCGCCTGCAGCAGACCGGCGCGCATCAGGGAAGACTTGCCCGAGCCGCTCATGCCGTAGATCAGCAGGAACGCCGTCCCGCTCTCTGCCCGCTCTTGAAGGCGTTCGTGCGTGGTTTTGATGGCCTGCGCACGGCCATGAAAGATATCGGCGTGGCCGTAGTCGAACACGTCGAGGCCGCGGAACGGCGAGGTCTCCAGGAACTCCAATGCAAGTGCCACGCGATGCACGTGGATCGGATGGGCGATGTTCTTGACCTCGTGATGGCCGAGGTCCTCGAACTCCAATTCGAGGCGGTCACGAACCTGCTCGAGGACCGCGCTGGAGATGCAAATCCCGCCCGGCCGGGCGAGGCTCTCCAATCGCGCTGCCACGTTGACGTCATCGCCGAACAAATTGTAGCCCTCGACCATCACATCGCCGAGGTTCACGCCGATGCGTAATCGCATACGGCGCTCTTCCGGCAGGTCGAGGTTGCGCTTGTCGATCTCCAGTTGGATTTCGGTGGCTGAGCGGAGGGCCGCGACAGGGCTGGCAAACTCGGCGATCACGCTATCTCCGGCGCCACCGAAAACGCGGCCGCGGTGCGCCGCAATCAATCCGTCGATGATCTGGCGATAGGCGCCGAGGGTACGAAGCGTTGCTTCTTCGTCCGCACCCATGAGGCGGCTGTAACCGGCCACATCCGCACATAGGATCGCCGCGAGTCTATGCCGATCGTTCTCGTGGCATCGGGTTGGGGCGTTTGGCGCGAGAGGTCAAATGTTGCGTTTGGTCTGCGTTACAGGATTGCCTACCCGTGCCTGCAAGATTGCAATAGAATTGCAGCGCGGCGCGACGGAATCGGATGCCATGAGTCAATGAATAGTCGGTGAATTTCAGCCCCAATCCAGCCGCTTCATGCGGCGCCGAAGATTTTTATGTCGTGACAACGGAGCCCGGCCGCGTCCGGCAGGACCTGCCCGTATGGGCGAGCAAGCGCCCCGGCGCAATTGCGTTCGACAGCGCCGCCAAGGGCAGTGTCGAACGGGTGGATATCGAGGAAGTACCGGGCGCCTTTCAGCTGCTAAATGTATTGAGCGACGAATCGTGCGACCAATTTGTCGAACTCAGCGATGCGCTCGGCTACCACGACGATGCGCCGGTTTCGCTGCCCCGCAACGTGCTTCACAACGGCAATTTTACCTGGGTCGTGGATGACAGCGTGGATGGCCCAATCTGGGACCGCTGCACGAATTTTTTCGGCGCGTCCAGCTACACCAGCCTGAGGCCGCGCGGCCTCAACGGGCGTTTCAGATTTTACCGTTATATCACAGGTGATTTCTTTGCGCCGCACACCGACGGTGCGTGGTCTGGAAGCCGCGTTGTTAACCGGCGCCTGGTCCACGATGCTTACGGCGACCGCATCAGCGAGATGACATTTTTGATCTTCCTCACGGACGGTTATGCGGGCGGAAGAACGCACTTCCAAACGCGGCAAAACGGTTTTGCCAGCGTCGCAACACCGAAGGGCGCCGTCTTGTGCTTCCTGCATGGCACGCACCCGCAGCACTGTGTCCATGCCGGTGAGGAAGTGACATCGGGACAAAAATACATCATACGCACGGATGTCTTATATGGCTGAAAATGAAGCGCAAACGGCATTGCCACTTGGTCTATAGTTGGGGCACAATTTCAAGTGCCGCCGCCGCGCGGCCAAGCCGTTGAAACGCAATCAGGCGAAGGGAGAACGACATGGCCAAAGGTGAAATCATCGCCGGATTTCTGGCGCCCCATCCACCGCATCTGGTTTATGGCGACAACCCGCCGCAGAATGAGCCCGAGTCAGAAGGTGGCTGGGAACAGTTGCGCTGGGCTTATGAGCGCGCCCGCGCCAGCCTGGAGCGCATGAAGCCGGACGTGCTTCTGGTGCACTCGCCGCATTGGATGACGCAATTGGGCCATCATTTTCTCGGCGTCGAACATCTTTCCGGAAAATCGGTCGATCCAATTTTCCCCAATCTGTTTCGCTATAATTTCGCGCTCGAGGTCGACGTCAAGCTGGCTGAAGCGTGCTGCGCCGAAGCGGCCAAGGCCGGCCTGGTCACCCAGATGATGCGCAACCCGAACTTTCGTGTCGATTACGGCACCATCACCACCCTGCACATGATCCGCCCGGAATGGGATATCCCGGTGGTCGGCATATCGGCGAACAACTCGCCTTACTATCTGAACACCAAGCAGGGCTTGAGCGAGATGGACAAGCTCGGCAAGGCGACCCGCAAGGCAATTGAGAAAACCGGTCGCCGCGCCGTGGTGCTGGCCTCCAACACCCTCTGCCACTGGCACTTTCACGAAGAACCGGAAATACCCGAGGATATGTCCGAAGAGCGGCCGAAGGATTATGACGGCTACAAATGGGACATGAGGATCATCGAATTGTTGCGCCAGGGCGACACCAAACAGGTCTTCAAGCTGCTGCCCCAGTTTATCGACGAAGCCTTCGCCGAGGTAAAATCGGGAGCCTTCACCTGGATGTTCGCCGCCATGGGCTATCCGCAGATTCCTGGCGAGCTGCATGGCTATGGCACCGTCATTGGCACCGGTAATGCGGTGATGGAATGGGATTTGGTGAAAGCTGGGCTGGCCAGCAAGCCAGGCCCGGCACGGAAACCGACGGCGAAGAAACCGGCGAAGAAACCGGCAAATAAATCGGCGGCGCGAAAGCGGCAAAAGGCGGCCTGAGCGGCGCCCGACGCGGCCTTGAGAATTCATCACCACCCTTCGGGAAAGGAAGATTTATGCCTGTTATAGGTGCCTATCTTGTGCCGGGAACGCCGCTGCCCTATCTGGTCCAGGACAATCCGCCATGGTCGCCGATTGTCGACGGTTATCGCCGCGCCGCCGCATCGCTGGCAGAGAAAAAGCCGGATGTGCTGCTGGTCTATTCGACCCAATGGATCGCGGTGCTCGACGAATTGTGGCAAACCCGGCGCCGGGTTCAAGGGCTGCATGTCGATGAAAATTGGTACGCTTACGGCGACCTGCCTTACGACCTCTCTATCGACACCAGCCTTGCCAAGGCCTGCGTGCGCGGCTGCGCGGCCCTCGGCATCAAGGCGAAGGCGGTGGATTATGACGGCTTCCCGATCGATACCGGTACCATTGTCGCCGCCAATTTTCTCAATCCGGGCGGCAAAATTCCGATGGTGATTGCCGCCAACAACCTCTACCACGACCCGGGCCTGACGGAGAAACTTGCGCGCATGGCCGTGAAGACCGCCAACCGCCAGAAAAAGCGGGTGGCGGTGATCGGCGTCGGCGGTTTGTCGGGCACCATATTCCGCAAGGAAATCAATATCGCCAAAGACAAGATTGCCAGCGCTGTCGATGACAAGGCCAACATGAAACTGCTCGGCCTCATGCGCCGCGGCGACAGCGCGGGATTGCGCAAATATCTGCCCGCCTATGCCAGTGCGGTCCGCGCCGACATGGGTATGAAGCATCTGAACTGGATTATGGGCGCCCTGCAGTGGCGCTTCGACAGCGCCAAGCTACACGCTTACGGCCCGAGCTATGGCAGCGGCGCGGCGGTGGTGGAATTCAACCGCTAGCCCGAGGCGCGGCGCCAGACAAAGGCAACTAAGTTCAGCCAAATGAAACGGCGCCTCAGAGGCCCGCTTTGCGCTCAGGCCGCCAAGCACCGTTGCAGGCTGGCGCGCAGCGCTTCGGGGTTGAATTGGTGGCGCGCTCCGATGAGGGTGATTTGGCTGCCGGGCTTGAGATCGTCGGGGTAGGGGACGGCTTCCAGGCTCACGCGGGCGCCGACACGTTGCAGGCTGTATGCTTGGTTGGTGTCTTCGGAGAACCGAACGAATCCTTTGGCTCTTAGAACCGCGTCCGGCCAGCCGGCCATTTCAGCCATGAAGGCGGCGCGGTCGAGGGGGCGGGGATGCTCAAACAGCAGCGAAGTGAAATCGCCGCCGTGATCGGGTGTTTCGTCCGGCGGTACGGTGTCGTGGCGCCGGGTGCCGCTTTCCAGCAACAGATCGGCCGGCAGCGATCCATTGCGGATGTTCACCAGCGCGGATTCTCCCACCTCAGCCGCCAGCCAGTCGCGGACGCTGCGTTGCTCGTCGCCGTCGATCAGGTCGGTTTTCGACAGCAACAGGAAATCGCCGACCTCGAGCTGGCGCATCACCAAATTGCCGACGAACTTGTCGCCGGCCCTTTCACGGATATTGGTGGCGTCGACCAGTGTTGCCACCACGTCGAGGCGCACGCCGGGCCAGCCCTGGCCGTAATAGGCGACCTTCGCCGGGTCGGCGACGCCGCTCGCTTCGATGACGATATTGTCGGGTTTCAGCGCGATCACCTTGTCCAACGCGTCACCGAGCGCGTCCGGGATCGAGCAGCAGACGCAGCCATTGGTGAGCGCGATGGTATCGCCGTCATGGCGCGCGATCAGATCGCGGTCGATGTTGACGGCGCCGAAATCATTGACCAACACGGCTAAGCGCCGGCCGTGGCCGGCGGAGAGAAGATGGTTGATCAGCGTGGTTTTACCGGCGCCGAGATATCCGCCGATGACGGTGAGCGGGATCACGGTCTAAGCGCCGAGCGGAAAGGGGCGGCCTTCGAACACCGTTCCCCAAATCGGGATGTCTTTGAGATCGGCCACGGGGATTTCGTAAGGGTCCTGCTCGAGCACGGTGAAATCGGCTTTCTTGCCGGCGCGGATGCTGCCGATGTCGTTTTCCATACCGAGAATATAGGCGGCCTCTATGGTTATCGCGCGCAAGGCGTCATCGAGCGTGAGGCGTTCTTCAGGGCACAACACGCCGCCGTTTTCGCTGAACCGGTTGGCGGCAATCCAGGCGCTGTTGAGTGGCTGCGCCGGGGCCATGGTAAAATCGGAATGGAGGGTTGTGGGGATATTGTGACGGATCAGGGAGGCGCCGCGCGCCATTTGCGAGGCGCGCTCGAAGCCGACCAGATTCTGCCAATAGGCATGGCCGAGCTCGAAGATGTAATTCGGGTTGACCGACGCCAGGGCGCCCAGATCCGCCATGCGGCGGATCTGCTCAGGGGTCGAGAGGCCGAGATGCTCGATGGTGAAGCGGTGATTAAAGCGCGGCCGTTCCCATTGCAGCTTCTCCAGCGTGTCGAGCGCTAATTCAAGGCCAAGCTCGGCCGAACAATGGACGTGAATCTGGAAGCCTTCGTTCCAAAACAGACGCGCCACTTTTTCGAAAATCTCCGGCGCCATCATCCATTCGCCGTGGCCGCCGTCGATCCTGCCGGGTTCACCGAACTGAGAGAGGCCGGAAAACAAGCCGCCGTCGGCAAACATTTTGACGTGATTGCCGAATTTCAGGCGGTGCGTATTACGCGCCTGGTAAGCGCGCATTTCTTCGACCCGCTCGGGGCCGACATCGCCGCCTGCCATGCTGCTGGCAAACGGCGTTACGGCGACGCGGAAGGGCGTGTCGTCCCGTTCGAACGATTTAACCTGCTGCGCCCATTCCATTTCAAAATCGAAAATGCCGATCGCCATATCGCCGATCGTCGTGTGGCCGCCGTGATGGACGCAAGCCCGCAGCCGTTCCATGCCGTCGGCAAAACGGCCGGGCGCCAGCAGGTAGGGATTAATGGCGCGGAACGCCAAAGCCAGGCCGGTCTCGAAAAATTTTCCTGTTGCGGCATCGATCTGCGGATGGCGCTCGATATCGGCGCGCTCCAGGCCCATCCAGCCGAGCGCCGCGTCATTGACGATCAGGGAATGGAAGCCCCGGTGCCACACGACAATCGGCCGCGTCGCGGAAACGCTGTTGATCGTTTCCCGGTCGATCTCGCCGTGCCAGATCGGATGATGGCCCCAGGTAAAGAGCGGCTCGTCCGGGTCGGAGATGGCGCTTTCGATTTCGCTCAGCCGGTCGAGAAAGGCATTCTGCCCGCGCACCGCGGCCACGTTTTGCCACGGCAAACGCCAATCCAGGGCGGTGATGAATTCCATCTGCAACAGCAGCGCGGCCATTGAGGGATGGAGGTGCGGGTCGATAAAGCCCGGCATCAGAATATGGTCGCGAAAGCGATCGTCGAAGCGGTGCGGGTGGGCATCGAGCCAAGGCCCGAGGCTTTCAGGGTCGCCAACCTCAATGATCCGGTCGCCCCGCACCGCGACCGCACGGGCCACGGGAAAGGACGGGTTCATGGTATGAATGGCGCGCGCGGTATAGACGGTAATTTCTTGCACGATGAATTCTATTTCGCCTTGATGATGATTCGAAACGGCTTCAAGGACGAAAGGTATAAGCGGGATATTTTGGAGGCAATCGGTTTCCCCCGGTTCTGTCTGCGAAAGTTAGACAACAGGCGGCACCAGCTTGCCTGCTTTCCTCTAATTGCCTTAACATCCCGGAACGCGACGAAGCACGTTTTCATCAGCGATAAATTTGCCGTCAAAGCGTTCATAGGCCGCACACCTAAAAAGGAGGCGTCCATGGCCATCACCGTCATCCTCGAAGCCAAAGCCAAGCCCGGCACCGGTAACGATTTTATCAAAATGATGCAGGGAATTCTGCCCGACACGCGCAGCTATGACGGCTGCATAGAAATCAATACCTATCAAAACCAGGACGATGCCGATGTGATGGTTTTGGTTGGAAAGTGGGAGAGCCGGGAGAAGTACGATAAATATCTCGGCTGGCGTCACGAGAGAGGCGATCTGGACACGCTCGGCAAAGCGCTCGCCGGCGAGCCCAGCATTCGCTATTTCGACCTGACCGACGCATAAATATTCTGTTGCGCAGATTGCCCTGTGGCGAGGCTCCCACTAATATATCACAGATAGATTAGTGGGAGTTGGAGCATGGTGGACGAACCGCGCAAAAAGCGCACGATCACCGAGATTCGCGAGTCCAAGAAGACCGGCGAGAAAATGGTCTACACGTCGGTGCCCGATTACACCGCCGCACAATGGGCCGAGATGGCCGGTGTCGACGTGGCGGTGTTGGGCGACAGCTTGGCGATGATCTCGCACGGCCATGCCAACACCGTGCCGGCGACCATGGAGATGATGCTGCTGCATGCCATGGCCGTACGCAAAGGCGCGCCCAACACGTTCATGCTCGGCTGCATGCCGTATCAGAGCTACCACACCGTCGAAAAGGCGCTCGCCAACGCGACGGACTTCATGCAGCAGGGCGGCTGCGACGCGGTCAAGCCCCAGGGCGGTAAGAGCCAGGCCCATATCCTGAAAGCGCTGGTCGATGCCGGCATCCCGACCGCCTCGCATATCGGCCTGACGCCGCACACCGTGGCCATGTTCGGCGGCTTCAAAATCCAGGGCCGCACGGCCGAGAGCGCCATGAAGATCCTCGAGGACGCCCTGGCGATCGAGGATGCCGGCTGTTTCATGCTGGAGTTCGAGGCGGTGCCGGGGAAGATCGCCGAACTGATCTCGGCGCAACTCGAGATCCCGACCATCGGCATCGGCGCCGGCGCCGGCACGGACGGGCAAATCCTGCTGTGTTACGACCTGTTGGGCGTCTTCACCGATTTCAAGCCGAAGTTCACCAAGCGCTACGCCAACTTGACCGAAGTCGCGGTCGCGGGCCTTTCTCAATATGTCCGGGAGGTCAAAGAGGGTGTTTTCCCGGATGAAGACCACACGTATGGCTGCGACGAAGGCGAACTGGATAAATTTGCCGCCATGGTGGAGCGGCGCAAGCAGGTGTGACGGCCATGACGAAATCAGCGGTCGCCGTGCCTGAAGAGCCGCGTCAAAGCGGCGCCAGCTTGACCGACCGTGCCTATCATGCGCTCGAGGAAATGATCGTCACCTTGAAGCTCGAGCCGGGCATCGTCTTGTCGGAAACCGCGCTCGCCGCCGAACTCGCGATCGGGCGCACGCCGATACGCGAAGCTTTGCAGCGCCTGACCCGTGAAGGTCTGGTGACGATCCTGCCGCGCAAGGGCATCCTGGTGACCGAGATAAACCCGGCCAAACAGCTGCAGCTGCTCGAGGTGCGGCGCGAGCTCGAAAAGCTGATCGCGCGCGGCGCGGCGAAGCACCGCTCGGCCGAGGAGAAGCCGCTTTTTCTCGAGATTGCGGAAGGCATGGAGCGCGCCGCGCGGGACAATGACGACATCACCTTCATGCGCCACGACGAGGGCTTCAAC
>JAPYQV010000074.1 GCA_029937205.1 Alphaproteobacteria bacterium | reverse complement strand
CCAGAATCACCAAACACGGCGTTGAGCGAACCGGAACCCTGCATGCGCTGCACCAAAGCGGCAGCGCGGCGATCGACGAAGCGCTGGGTCAGGCGTTCATGCAAGGCATCGGAGAGCCTGTCCTCAACTTCGCGCGTGCGCTCCTGCCAATGACGCGCATCTGCTAACCACGCCGCGTGATGCGAGATGTAAGTCCAGGTGCGGATATGGCTGATGCGCGCCGTCAGGGTATCGATGTCGCCGTCGGCGCGATCCAGGCTGGCAACCCGCTTGGCGATCCACGGTTTGGGAAGTGCGCCCGATTGGATCAAATGAAGGTAGATTTGCCGCGCCAGACCGAAATGACTGTCGGCCAGGGTTTTGCGGAAATCGGGAATTTGGCAGACATCCCACAACAGGCGTACTTCCTCCGGCCCTTCGGCACGCGCCCGCACCGCATCGTCGCGCGCCAGGGCGAGAAGGGTGAGATGATCATTGCCATCGCGCACGCGGCGCAAACCGGGCTGATCCGGCGGCCGATCGAGACTGTGCAATAACCGGTCCAGGCTGCGGTAGGAGAGATCGGAGTTGCGCCAGAAAACCTCTTTTATTTTGGCAAAGCGGTGCTGTTCGACCGCCTCCACCATAGCGCTATCGAGCTCCGTTAGGTCCGCCGTTGTGCCGAATGTGCCATTGGTGAGATAACGCCCGGCGCGCCCAGCAACCTGCGCCAGTTCGGCCGCGTTCAGGCGGCGCATATGGTGTCCGTCGAACTTTCGGTCGGCCGAGAAGGCGACATGGTCGAGATCCATGTTGAGACCCATCCCAATCGCATCCGTCGCTACCAGATAATCGATTTCGCCGGCCTGATACATCGCCACCTGGGCGTTCCGGGTGCGCGGGCTGAGGGCGCCGAGCACCACCGCGCAACCGCCGCGCTGCACCCGCATGGCCTCGGCCAGGGCATAGACATCCTGAGCCGAGAAGGCGACCACGGCGCTGCGCGGCGCGAGACGGCCGAGCTTCCGGTGGCCGCTGAAGGAAAGCTCGGAAAAGCGTGGCCGACCGGTAAACGAGGCCTCGGGAACGAGACGGCGAATGAGCGGACGAATGGTATCGGCACCGAGAAACATGGTCTCGGAGCGGCCACGCGCATGGAGCAACCGGTCGGTGAAAACATGGCCGCGCTCACGGTCGGCGGCGAGCTGAATTTCATCAACCGCGAGAAAATCCACCGTCCGGTCGAGCGGCATGGATTCGACTGTGGCAAGGATATAGCGCGGATTGGCGGGGAGGATCTTTTCCTCGCCGGTAATCAGCGCCACGGCGCGGGCGCCCTTGATCGCCACCACCTTGTCGTAAATTTCCCGCGCCAAAAGACGCAACGGGAAGCCCATCAGACCCGAACCATGGGTCAGCATGCGCTCCACCGCCAAATGTGTCTTGCCGGTGTTGGTGGGGCCGAGGACTGCCGTGACGTTATGATCCCCGCTGCGCTTATCTGCCATAAGCTTGAGAATCAAACTTCGCGAGCTGGAATGCAAGTCAATCTGCCGTCCGGCACCCCATAAAGAGCAAAACGGGGACTTGAATAGGCCCTTGCCCCGACACATATTGCGCCCAAGTTCGAATTTGTTGTCAGGAGAGATACGCATGGGCGATGCCCCGGTAGACGAAAAGCCCGATAGCGGCGACACCACAGCCGAATCGGCAAAAGCAGAGACGCACGAATTTCAGGCCGAGGTCAGCAAGCTGCTCGATCTCATGATCAACTCGCTCTACAAGGAGAAAGATATCTTCTTGCGCGAGCTGATCGCCAATGCCTCGGATGCCTGCGACAAGCTGCGCTACGCGGCAATCACCGAGCCTGAGCTGATGACCGGCGACAGCGACCTCAAGGTCAGCATCTCGCTCGACAAGGAAGCCCGCATTTTAACCATCGCCGACAATGGTATCGGCATGAGCCATGACGATCTGGTGGAAAATCTCGGCACCATCGCGCGTTCCGGCACCGAAGCTTTTCTCAAGCAGATTAAAAGCGATGAGAGCGAAGATCCGAGCCTGATCGGCCAATTTGGCGTTGGCTTTTATTCCTCCTTCATGGTCGCCACCCGGGTCGAGGTGTTTACCCGGCGCGCCGGCGAGGCAGCGGGCTGGCGCTGGGAATCGAAGGGCCGTGGCAAATTCTCCATTACGCCTGACGAGACGGCGACGCGCGGCGCGCGTGTCGTGCTGCACTTGCGCAAGGCCGACGAAGAATTTGTCGAAGAGGCGCGCATTCGTCATATCATCAGCACCTATTCCGACCATATCTCCTTACCGATCGAACTTGCCGGGGAAACGCTCAACGAAGGTTCTGCACTCTGGACGCGCTCGCCCAACGACATTACGGAAGAGCAGCACAAGGAATTTTATCACCATGTCTCCCATCTCCCGGGCGATCCGTGGCTGACGGTGCACATGCGGGCCGAGGGACGCATCGAATATACCGGTCTCGTCTACGTGCCCGACATGCGGCCGTTCGATCTGTTTGATCCGGCGCGCAAACACAGCGTCCGGCTCTATGTCAAACGGGTCTTCATCAGCGACGATTGCGAGGGCCTAATGCCCGGCTATCTGCGCTTCATGCGCGGCATCGTCGATTCCAACGATCTGCCGCTCAACATCAGCCGCGAGACATTGCAGCACAACCCGATCCTCGCCAAGATCAGCTCCGGCCTGGTCAAGCGCATTCTCTCCGAATTGGAGAAGAAGGCCAAAAACGACAGCGACGGCTATGACCTGTTTTGGCGCAATTTCGGAGCGGTGCTCAAGGAAGGCATCTACGAAGCGTCGGATCAGAGCGCCAAACTGATGAAGCTGGCACGCTTTCACTCGCTCAACGCCACAGATAAGTGGATTTCGCTGGCCGATTATGTCGCCGATATGGCCGAGGGCCAGGAGGCGATCTACTATCTCAGCGGCGATGCCGCGAGCGGCATCGAAAAAAGCCCGCAGCTCGAAGGCTTCAAGGCGCGTGGCATCGATGTGCTGTTCATGACCGATCCGGTTGACCAATTTTGGCTGCCCACCGCGGCGAATTTCGACGACAAACCGTTCCGCTCAATCACCCAGGGCTCGGCCGATCTCGACAAGTTCGAGACCGCCAAATCCGACGATGACTCGGCGCCGGAAGAAGAAAAGACGAGCGACAGTGACATGGACAAGCTCATCGCCATGGTCAAGCTCACGCTCGGTGATGAGGTCAAGGACGTGCGGACGTCGTCACGCCTGACCGAAAGCCCGGTGTGCCTGGTGGCCGATGAGGGCGATGTCGATATGCATTTCGAACGCTTGTTGCGCCAGCACCAGCAACCTGTCACCGGGCAAAAGCGCGTGCTCGAAATCAATCCGAGCCATTCGCTGACCCGGGCGCTCGCCACCCTGGTGGGCAAGGAAGGCGCCTCGGAGGCGCTCGAGGATGCCTCCCATCTGCTGCTCGATCAGGCGCGTATTCTGGAAGGCGAATCCCTGCCCGACCCGGCCGCATTCAGCCGCCGTCTGGCCGGACTCTTAACAAAAACGCTGACAACCTAATGTACCAACGGGTCATAAGAATGACCCGCTGTATATTCCCTCAATCGCCGGGCGGTCGCGTCCGCTCTCTTGGCTACCTCGCATAAGCTCGGGCGCGCGTCGCACTTGCCAAAAGGCGATGAGCCAAGCTCATCTCTTTTTGATCTTAGCTCGCCCCGTCGAGCCACAAGGATGCGGCGCCGATGATGGCGCCGTATTTGCCTGATTGGACGATCACAGCGCAGCCGTCCGAGGCCTCCGCGCCGGTCAATTGATCGGCGCCAACGGTGATGTTGAGCGCCGCGCCGGTCCAGGTGCCGATTGCCTCGTGCGCGCGAACGACATGATTGTTGTTCATCTTGCGCCCGTTATTTTCACCAGCGTTGACTTCGGTGATAAAATGGCGGTCGAAATTAACCAGCCAGACTGTCGCCGGCGTGCCCCCCGTGTCCGCGCCGGGTATGGCAATATCGACCCCGCCCTCGCCGTTTGCGATTACGGTAATATCGAGGTGAACCGCATAGCTCTTCTGCGCGCTTTCGACCGCCGCAATCACCGCCATCTTGTCGGAGCCGACCGCGTCGGCGGTGCCATTGATGACCATTTGCGGCGTGTAGACATAGGTGAGGCCAAGGGATTTGGCATAGGCGCGCTGACGGTTGGTTGATTCGACGCTCGAAAAGCGGTCCTTCCAGCCGAGATTATCCCAATAATCGACATGAAATTCGAGGCCGAGAATATCGTCGCGCATCTCGATCAGCTCGCCGAGAAAGGCATCGGCGGCGGGGCACGAGGAACAGCCTTGCGAGGTGTAGAGTTCAACCACCACCAACGGCGCGCCCTGTTCAGCGCGTGCTGTTTGCGCCGCGGCGAAAGCAAAGGCCGAAACGGCGGCAAAGCACAGCAAGACGTAAAATGTGCGTATTTTCATGTGCGTATTCTCATGGCGATACCGTTTTGGAATATATCATGTCGGGACAAGGCCACTGCACAATGCCGATCACAATTCGGTGACCCCTCGGCCCCATTCAAAACAGCCATCTCCGTCATTGGGCGACGATTTACAATGCGATAGACTGCCGAACATGCGAATCCTTTACCATCTCTGGCTGAACCCTGCCTGCCGCGCCGTGCGCATTGCCATGGCCGAAAAGGGCCTGGATTTCGAACTGGTGCTGGAAAAGACCTGGGAACGGCGGGCCGAATTTATGGCCCTGGACCCGTCCGGAGAGGTGCCGATATTGGTCGAATCGGAGGGCGAAGTGATCGCCGGCGCGAGCGCCATTCTGGAATATCTCGAAGATGTCTATGACAGCCCACCGCTGATTGGCAACGCACCCGTCGAGCGCGCCGAAGTGCGCCGGCTGGTCTCCTGGTTCGGCGACAAGTTTGGCCGTGAAGTGAGCGAATTCATTCACAACGAAAAATTCGTGAAGCGCTTTCTCACCAAAGGCGAGCCGGATTCGAAAGCAGTGCGCGCCGGCCTCGCCAACATCCGCACCCATTTGGATTACATTGCCTACCTCACCGACCGCCGCAATTGGCTGGCCGGCGAGGCGTTCTCGCTTGCCGATATCATGGCCGGCGCGCATTTATCGGCGATCGACTATATGGGCGATGTTCCCTGGAGCCGGCACGAGGCGGCCAAGGAATGGTATGCCCGGATCAAATCGCGACCGTCCTTCCGCTCATTGCTGGAAGACTATATTTCCGGTTTTCCACCGCCAAAACACTATGCGGACCTCGATTTCTGAACCGGAAGCTCCATTGGATGGTCCAGCACGCCGCGCCGAAATTGAGCGGCAGGCGCGGGCACTGGGCTTCAATGCCTTTGGCGTGACGCCGGCGAAGGCCGGGCCTGAGCGCGAATCCTTAAGAGATTATCTGGCGCGCGAATATCACGGCGATATGGCGTGGATGGCGGCCCACGCGGCGCGGCGCGGCGATCCCACCCTGCTGTGGCCACAAGCGCGCAGCATCATCATGTTGGGCGCAAGCTATGCGCCCGAAACGCCGCCTGAGGACATTCTGGGCTCTCCCGAGCTCGGCGCCATATCGGTCTATGCCCAGGGCCGGGATTATCACAAAATCCTGAAAAAACGCCTGAGACGTCTGGCGAACGACATCGCGGATCGGTTTGGTGTCGAGGTTAAACTGTTCGTCGATACCGCGCCGGTCATGGAAAAGCCGCTCGCCCAGCGCGCCGGCCTCGGCTGGCAAGGCAAACACAGCAATCTGGTCTCGCGCCGCTTCGGCTCCTGGCTCTTTCTCGGCGAGATATTCACCACCCTCGATTTGCCGGCCGACATGCCCGATCAGGATCACTGCGGCAGCTGCCAGGCGTGTCTTGATATTTGCCCGACCAAGGCGTTCCCGGCGCCCTACCAGTTGGATGCCCGGCGCTGCATTTCCTATCTCACCATCGAGCACAAAGGTCATATTGCGCCCGAGTTCCGCGCCGCCATGGGCAACCGCATTTACGGTTGCGACGATTGCCTGGCCGTCTGCCCATGGAATAAATTCGCTCAAAGCGGCGCCAAGCACGCCTTCGAGCCGCGCGCCGAGCTGACCGCGCCGCGCTTGGCGCAATTGGCGGAACTCGACGACAGCGCCTTTCGCGCGCTTTTTTCCGGCTCGCCGATAAAGCGTACCGGGCGCGACAGATTTGTCCGCAATGTATTGATCGCCGTCGGCAATTCCGGCGAACGGGCGCTCGCCAGCGTGGCTGAAGCGCGGTTGTCCGACAAATCCCCCCTGGTTCGCGCCATGGCCGTGTGGGCGCTCGCCCGGCTCACGGCAGAAGCGCAATTCGAACAGTTCAAAGCTCAATATCTGCCGCAGGAGAGTGACCCCGAGGTATGCAGCGAATGGCGCGCTACTCTACCTTGATATCCATTCTCTCCAGATTGCGCCGTGCCGCTTCCGCCGCCGGAGATGTGGGCGCCAGCTTGATGGCTTGTAACCAATCTTTGCGGGCGCCGGCGCTATCGCCTTGCAGGCGGCGGATGTTGCCGCGCTCCAAATAGGCCGCAACATGGCTGCCCTTCAATTCCAGCGCCCGGTCCACATCGTCCGACGCCAAATCGAGGCTGTCGAGATAGCGATAGGCGCTGGCGCGGAAGACCAGCGCATCTGAATTGGTCGGGTCGATTTCGAGGGCGTGGTTGAGGTCGTCGACGGTTTCCCAATAATTCTTAGCCGCCGCCAGAACGAGGCTGCGATCGATCAAGAGATCGAGATTGTCGGGCGCCAATTCGAGGCCGGCGCTGAGCGCAGCATTGGCACGCTCCATCTCGCCCGCCATGAGCCAGGCATTGCCGGCCTGGCCGAGCAGCGAGATACGCAGGTCGGCATCGCCATTCTCCTGCACCAGGCGCTCGAGACGGAGCGCCGATTCGCCAAAATGACCAAGGCCGTAGAGTGCCACGGCAACGCAATGCCGCGCCGCGATACCGCCACCCAAGTCGCGCCAAGCCATGGCGCGCTCAAAACCGATCTCCGGCTCGCGCATAGCCAACTCAATGCATAGATCATATTCACGCCCCTGAACGACGCGCTGCGCCGCCGCGCTCTCCGATTGGAGCGGCGACAGTAGGAGCGCAAGAAACGTCATGATCAATAAAGGGCGAAGCATGGTCACTAGGCTTTCTACTTGGATTGTGACATTTGTGGGAATGACAACATATTATGTTGCGTGAATTTTCCCCATCATAGCGCGCTTCCAGCGGGACAGCTGTTCTGTTTTGGCCTCGGCTACGCCGGCGCGCGCCTCGCCCTGGCGCTGCGCGCTCTCGATTGGCAGGTCGCCGGGACGTCGCGCGAAGATCAGGCACTGCACGGGCTGGCGGTGCACGGAATCGCCGGGCAGCCGTTGGAAAATGCGGAACTTCCGCCCGGCACCAGCCATGTGCTTTGTACCATCCCTCCCGACGCGGCCGGAGATCCGGTGATCCTCGCGCAGGCGAATAAGATCGCCGGCGCTGCGGACATCGCCTGGCTCGGTTATCTCTCGACCACCGGGGTATACGGCGATCGGAACGGCGCCTGGGTGTCAGAGAGTGATGCGCCAGCACCGGGAAATGCGCGCAGCCGCCACCGCCTGGCGGCGGAGCAGGCCTGGCTCGATCTTTGGCGCAGGCGCGGCGTGCCGGTCCATATATTCCGCCTCGCTGGAATCTATGGCCCTGGGCGCAACGTGTTGGAGACGGTAAGCGCTGGCAAGGCAAAACGAATCGTCAAGCCAGGGCATCTGTTCTCGCGCATTCATGTCGACGATATTGTGCAGATTTTGCTCGCCTCCATGGCCGCCCCCAACCCCGGCGCCATCTATAATGTGTGTGACGATGAAGCGGCGGCACCGGCGGATGTCGTGACCCACGCCTGCGAATTGCTCGGCGTCGCACCACCGCCAGCACAAGAATACGAACCCAAAAATATGTCAGCTATGGGTCGGAGTTTCTGGGCCGAAAACCGGCGTGTCAGCAACGACCGCATCAAGCGCGAACTCGGCATTCAGTTGCACTACCCGGATTACCGCAGCGGGCTGAAAGCACTGCTCGCCACTGAACTCACAGGCGAAGCTACATAAGCACACCGTCAAGCGTCGCCAGACCCGGCACCAGTTCGAGCAGCCAATAGGCCAGGGTCGTCAAATATCCGGTGATTAGGGCGATGCCCATCGCCACCATGATGACGCCGGCACCGATCTGAAAATATTTTCCGACGCGGCGCATGGATTTCATCGATCTTAAAAAAAAGCCGGTGAACGCGGCGGCGAGAACGAACGGCAGGCCAAGACCAAGCGAATAGAAGGCGAGCAACGTCATGCCGGCGCCGATCTCGTCGGTGTTGGCGCCCATGGTCAGAATTGTGCCGAGTACCGGGCCGATGCACGGCGTCCAACCGAAGGCAAAGGCGGTGCCGAGCAGCAGCGCGCTGGCCGGATGGCCGCCGGCGACGCGGCTGACAAAGCGCATTTCGCGCGCCATGAAGGGAATCTTTAACAGGCCCATGAGATAGAGACCGAAGACAATGATCACGGCGCCGGCGATGTTTTCGAACAGCATTTTGTTGATCAGCAGAAATTCGCCGATGGCACCGGCGCTGGCGCCGAGCGCAACGAAGACGAGCGAAAAGCCGAGCACGAAAAAGAGGGCGAGATAGATCGCCCGCATGCGCCGGCTGGCGGTTGCATCCTCGGTCAAGTCCTCGAGCGAGCCACCGGCGATGTAGGACACATAGCCCGGCACCAACGGCAGCACACAGGGCGAGAGGAACGAGATCACGCCCGCCGCGAAAGCGATGACAATGCCGAGGAGGGAGAGATCCATGATTTCCGGACTATAGGCCTGTAAAAGCCGCCCCGCCAATTCGGCAAAGAGGCGCCATCCTATTCAATAATATTGCGCATCAGAGCGATGGCTTCAGGCGTATACCAGTTGCGGTCACCCAACACGCGGGCGATTTCCATGCCCTCGCGGTTGAGCAGAATGGTGTAGGGAATACCGTTCACCAGCATCGCCCGCGCCGCATTCATACCCTTGTCGATATAGACGGATAAATTGACGATGCCATTGTCGGCATAATATTGCCGCACCAGATCGCTGCCGTCACGGTCCACCGAGAGCGGAATGAAAGTAAAATCGGCGCCGCCGAGTTCGCCCTGCAGGGCGTCCACCGTGGGCAGTTCCTCGCGGCACGGAAAACACCAGGTCGCCCAGAATTGCAGCGCCACGATCTTGCCGCGGAAATCCGCGAGGGTGAGATAGTTGCCGTCGCCGTCGAGGAACTTGAACGCCGGCACGCTGCGCGCTTCGCTATGCGCGACCATGTTCAATATTCGCGAGCCATCGGCGCGGGTGTCGAGCTGTTTCAGGCTCTCTTCCGCCGAGGCGCCGAACGGTACGGCAATCAACATGGCAACGGCGAGCAACAGAGCGGGCCAGCGC
>JAPYQV010000073.1 GCA_029937205.1 Alphaproteobacteria bacterium | reverse complement strand
GTGATTCTGGCGATGTTTACATTGAGGGCCACGCCGTGGGCCGGATGGAAGGCTTCCGTTTTTTACCGGATGATCCCGAAGCGGAAAGCAAGACCATATGGAGTGCCGCGCAAAAGGTTCTCGGCAGCGAGATTGGGCGCCGGGTCGGCGCGCTGGAGCAGGACGGCGACGATGCTTTTCGCCTCAATTCGGATGGAGCGCCGAAAAGCGCCGGTGCGGCGGAGGCCGGCATTATTTGCTGGCGTGACCAACCGGTCGCCGCCATGACCGCAAGCGATAACGTGCTCAAACCCGGCCTGCAAATTCTGCACAGCGAGATTCTAAGCGGCCCCCAGCGCGAGCGTGTCAGGCGGCGCCTGGCGGATTGGCTGGCGCGCCGTATTGCGCGCGGCGCGGCACCCCTCTTGAAACTCCGCGAGACGCCATTGAGCGGCAGTGCACGGGGCCTCGCCTATCAACTCTCCGAAGCGCTCGGCTGTTTGCCGCGGCGCGATATTGGGCCGGAGGTCTCTGCCCTCGACAAGGCGGCACGGGCGCAACTCGCCGGTCTCGATGTGCGCATCGGTGTGGCCAGTGTTTATTGCACCGCCATGCTGAAATTTGCCCGCTCCGAATTCGCCGGCCTGTTATGGGCGATTCACCACCGAGCGGTGCCGCCGAGCCGGGATGCCAATCCGGCGGCGGTCGGCTTCGCCCGCAACAGCGCCACGCCGGCCAGCGCCTACAACGCGCTCGGTTTCGTCGTGCTTGGCGCGCGCGTGCTGCGGGCGGACATGGCGGAGCGGCTGATCGCCGGCATGGCCAAGCGCGGCCGCGCCGGACCGTTTGCCGCCGACACGGCGCTGTTCGCCATGGCCGGATGCGCCAAAAAGCAGTTCGCCGGCATGGCGGCGGCGCTTGGCTACCGGGCGGTGGATGTGGAAGGCGGCGGCGATGGCGCGCCGCGCTATGCCCGCGTGGCGCGCTCTGCCAGCGCCAAGCGGCGCAAGAAAAAGCCGCTTCTCAAGACCGATCCGAATTCGCCGTTTGCCGCGTTGGGCGACCATGCGCTGTTCGGTGCCGGATCGCGTGGCGCCGATAAGGATGGCCGGTGACAGCGACCTTGCGGCTCGACAAATGGCTCTGGCAAACGCGCTTTTACAAAACCCGTGGTCTGGCGCAGCGCATGTGCGGCGCCGGCAAAGTGCGGATCAACAACCGCCGTGTGCGCAAGGCGCATTACGCATTGAAGGCGGGCGATATCCTGACCTTTCCGCAGGGCTCTTGCATCCGCGTGGTGCGCATTCTCGACCTGCCCGAGCGCCGCGGCCCGGCGTCGGAGGCGCAACGTTGCTACGAGGATGTCGAGATCGAAGGGGCGCCGTCGGGCAAACATTTACCGCCTTCCCAAGACGGCGCCGGAAGGCACAAAAACAAGTCATAAACTGTGGTTGAGTCGGTTGCTTCTGCTGTGCTACGCATCTCGAATGATCAATCGGATCAAAGCTCTTTTTGCGACACCACAAGGCGTCGCACCGGAGGCTGACAAGACGGCGCATAGCGTTGATGAACTTCATCTCGCGGCGGCGGCGCTGTTGGTTGAAGCAGCCCATCTGGACGAATCCTATGACGAAGTCGAGCGCCAGGCGGTGGCTCAGGCGATTAGCCACGAATTCAAACTTTCCGATGAAGAATGCGAAACACTTTTGCAGCAGGCCGAAGCGGCGCAGCATGAAGCGACCGACCTTTACCGCTTTATCCGCAAGTTCGATTCGAATTTTGGCCATGAAGAGCGCTTGCGATTGATTGAAATGTTGTGGCAGGTGGTTTATTCGGACGGCGAGCTACATCCTTATGAAAGCAATCTGATCCAGCGAATTGCCGGAATGCTACATGTGACCGACCGGGAGCGTGCGGAAGCAAAGCAACGGGTTTTGGCAGCCGGTTAGGATTTTACATAACGCGTACCCAAATCGGGGTTTTGCGGGGCGGTTGATAAGCTAATTATCGTCTTGGCGGCGGATTGCCGCGGGCAGAGAGGAAATATGACCTATTTGGTGAATGAAAATTGCATCAAGTGCAAGTACATGGATTGCATCGAAGTATGTCCGGTGGATTGTTTCTATGTGGGTGAGAATATGTTGGTCATCCATCCTGACGAATGCATTGATTGCGGCGTGTGCGAGCCGGAATGCCCGGTTGAAGCCATTATTCCCGATACGGGGGGCGATGATAATGAGGCCAAATGGTTGGAAATAAACACAAAATTTGCCGAAATTTGGCCCAATATTACGCGCAAGGGCGAGCCTCCGGCTGATGCCGATGACTTCAAAGACGAAAAAGGAAAGTTTGATAAATACTTTTCCGAGAAGCCGGGCGAGGGAACCTAAAGCGGCTAAAGAGAATACATAAGAAGAACAAACCGGTTATTTCCGAGGCGTTTTTATATTATTGCCGGTCTGACGCTAAGTATTCGACTTGGGCACTGTATTTAAACGCCAATTTGTGATATGGTCTGTGACCTTCCGGGTAAATGGGTGGGATTTTCCCACCCATTTCTTGTTGGTGTGGGTCGCCTTTAACCAATAATTAAAAAGCACCCAAATCCATCTAGATAACTTTGCCGGGCCGCATCCATGATTGAATTCCTGACGATGCGGAGCACCGGTGTGAATACACGAATAGTTATTGCGAATAATTGCATGCTCACAACGGCACGGTAACAACGACTATGGCAACAGCGAAATCAGCTTCGGCACGTAAAACAGCGGCAAAATCTTCGGCCAAGACCAAAAAGGCCGCTCCGGCGAAGAAGAGCGCCGCCAAGAAGACGGCATCATCTGCGGCGGCGAAACCAACGGCCAAAGCCAAGGCGCCCGCGGCCAAGAAGCCGGCATCAACTGCGGCGGCGAGCAAGCCGAAAGCGGCTGAAAAGGCCAAAAAACCTGTTGCAAAGAAGGTAAAAGCCGCAGCTCCGGAGAAGGCCGCGAAAAGCGTTAAAAAGACAGCGCCGGCCAAACAAGCGGCAAAACCCGCACCGGTCAAACAGGCGGTCAAACAGGCGACCAAGAGTGCGCCGCCAAAAGCCGCCCCGGCCAAGGACGTGGCGCCCAAATCGGTACCCAAGACCGCGCCCAAAACGGTGGTCAAAGCGAAGGCCAATGACCATCTCGGCTATTCGATCGAAGACTTTGTGGTCTATCCTTCACATGGCGTTGGCCAAATTACGGCAATCGAAGAGCACGAAATCGGTGATTTGACCTTGCGCGTCTTCGTTGTCGTGTTTGCCAAGGAAAAAATGACCTTGCGGGTACCGTTGGAGAAAGCGAACTCGTCCGGTATGCGACGGCTCAGCTCGCAGCAAACCATGGAGCAGGCGATCTCCACGCTGAAGGGCCGGGCGCGCACCCGCCGTGTTATGTGGAGCCGCCGCGCCCAAGAATATGACGCCAAGCTCAATTCCGGCGATCCGATATCGATCGCCGAAGTGGTGCGCGATCTGCACCGCGACGAGGGTCAGCCGGACCAATCCTATAGCGAGCGGCAAATGTACGAGGCGGCACTGGAGCGCCTGGCGCGCGAGTTCGCGGCGGTGGAAAATACCAACACCGAACAGGCGGCGGAGAAGCTGGAGAACGTGCTGCGCGCCGCTTAGTAGAATTGCAAGGCCGTGCTGGCGGGCGTTGATCGGGATAAATTTGCCGCCCTTCGCGGCGCGCGCCGGGTCTGGGCGGTGGGCGCCATTCACGGCGAACTGGACCGTTTAATCGCACTGCACAAACAACTCGGCGACCGCTTCCTATCGGGTGACCGTTTGGTCTATCTCGGAAATTACATGGGCCGTGGTCAGGCGGTCCTCGAGACCATTGACGCATTGCTGTTGTTTCGCCGCCAGCTTATCGCGGCGCCCGGCATGCATGTCTGCGATGTCGTTTACCTGCGCGGCCAGCAGGAAGAAATGTGGCACAAATTGCTGCAACTTCACCTCGCCGTGGGTCCGGCTGAAGTACTGATCTGGATGCTCGAGCAGGGCTTGCGCGAAACGCTCACAGCTTATGGCGGCGACGCGGAAACGGCGCTTCGCCGCGCCCGCTCCGGAGCGCTCGAACTGGCGCGCTGGACCAACGAATTGCGCCAGCACATGCAAGCTCGCGATGGTCATGTACAGCTTATGTCGAGCTTGAGGCGGGCGGCCCTCAGTGATGATGGCGCGCTCCTGTTCGTCCATGCCGGCATCGACGCCAGGCGCCCACTCGATGCCCAGGGCGATGCGTTCTGGTGGAACAGTGCCGATTTCGCCGCGTTGGATGCGCCCTTTGCCGGCTACGCCAGGATAGTGCGCGGCTTCGATCCGGAGCATGGCGGCGTTCGCATTGGCGCCTTCAGCGCCACCGTCGACAGCGGATGTGGCTTTGGCGGCCCGCTCACCGCCGTGTGCTTCGGCCCTGACGGCGAAGAAATCGAACGTATTGAAGCTTGAGATAATCTAAAGGCCGCAACTGGCGTGCTGCTCAGAGCATTTCACGCTCGCATGCGCTCACGCGAGATGTTCTATCTCTTTGGTGTTGAAGCAAATCGTCGTCGCAGGCGATTCCACCTGCTCGGGGTTTGCTCTAATGGACCGGACCGTCCTGCTCCGCTTCCGCCACCGGCACTTCGTCTACTTTCAAGTTGAGGTCCCATTTCGCCTGGGTGGTGCTTGAAATCAACAGGTCGCAGAGCGAATAGAGCAATTTCTTTTCCAAGGTGAGGTTGATGGCGCACCCGTCTTTGGTCTGCAATGTCACCTGGGTGCCTTTCGCGCCGGGTGTGGCGCGCACGCCGGTGAGCAGGTTGGCGGCCTCGCCGAGCGGGCGCTTGGTCTCCGAATCCTCATAATCCTTGGAATAGTCGGCCGCTTGGCGGGCTTCCTCGCGCTGGAACGACTTCACCGCCTGGCGCGTCTCCGGTGCGGCCTGGGCGCGCACATCGGGCAGGCGTTCGACGGATTTCGTCAGCAGGTTCCAAAGCAGCCTCGCATAGCGCCGCGTCAGCCACAGGCGGTATTCCGTCTTTCCCGTGGTGTTGATGCGCAGCAACATGCGATCTTCTTCGGGCGAGTAGCCGAGGTTGATTTGGTGCAATCGGTCAGGTTTTGACATGGCGTGCGGGCGCAACCGTTCCGTTCTAAAGTGGCGTTCGAGGATTAGGCGTAACTCGCCGCGCGCTGCATATGTCTGGCGTAGAGGCGAAAGCCGATCCAACACACTCTCGTGATCGATTTTCCGAGAATCCCTTGCGGCTTGATTCCGGCGGATTTGAGCGCCATTCCGACACCGAGTTGGACATGCTCGAAGCGAAAGAGCGGAAGTGTGCGCGCCATGCAGTCCGTATTGGCCTGTTTGCGCACATAAGGTTTGGTATCACCTGTACCGCAATAATAGGCGTAGCTCAGTTCGTCGTCGCCGGTTTCGAAAAAACGGCCAATAGCGATCCTGAAGCGCGACCAACGGCTGAGACTCTCGATTTTTTGGAAATGCTTGGCGTATTTGTAAAACAGTTTGAAGTGGCGAAATTCATCCGCCGCGATGTTGCGGCATATTTCGCGCAATACCGGTTCCTCGATCGAATCCCGGAGCGCACTGTAATAGGAGGAAGTCCCGACTTCGACGGCACAGCGCGATACCATCTCGCCGCAGCGCGAGCCGCGGATGGATAGCTCGGCGTCGACATCGATGGGATGGCCTTTGGTGAAGCGGGCAAAGGCATCGTCGAAATCGAAACTCGGATCGGCCAGTTCGGCATAGCGGCGCAGCGCCCGGCCGTGCTGAACCTCTTCCTCGGCCCAGTTTGTCGCGTCCTCACAGACGTCCGGATGATCGCTGAAGATGGCGCATAGATATTGGCCGTAGGCGCCACTGTGGTGCTCGACCATGCACGCGGCCTTGACCAGTTTGAGCAATTCCAGATCAACTTTCTCCGGCTCAAACCTATCCCAATTGATATCGTCGAGTGTCCAATGTCCCATAATGTCCCGCCTGCATCCGCAATCCGAATATCTTTTTTTATTAAGATTATCTTAAGATTATAGGCAGGTGCGCGAGCCCGGCAAGCCCGCTGATGAAGAGCATGGCGTGATTTGTTCTCGGCCGTTCGGCAACAATTTATCTGTGGCCAGTTGACCTTAAGAGCAGGCGGCGACCAGGGCTTGTGCCACTTCCACGGCTTTCTCGCACTTTTCGCGCTCGGCGTCTGAAGTTGCGTCGCTTAGATTGCGCTCCGCCGTGTCCAGGCGCTTGCGCGCCTCGCTTTCGTCAATTTCGGCCAGGTTTACCGATTCGGTGGAGAGAATCGTGCAGCGCTCCGGCGTCACCTCGGCGAAACCACCGCCGACAAAAAAGCGTTCTTTCGGTTTGTCGTTTTCGTGGATTTCGATTATTCCCGGCCGCACGGAGGAGAGCAGCAGGGAATGGCCCGGCAAAACGCCGAAATCGCCTTCCGCGCCAGGTACGACGACAAACTCGATATCGTCCGAATAAATCAGTTTTTCCGGAGCGACCAGTTCGAATTGGAATGTATCTGCCACGATCTTTCCTACTAGGCTGCTTCAGCGGCCATTTGTTTGGCTTTATCGACGGCTTCCTCGATCGACCCCACCATGTAAAACGCGGCTTCCGGCAGATCGTCATATTCGCCGGCACAGATCGCCTTGAAGCCCGAGATGGTGTCCTTGAGATCGACCAGCTTGCCCGGCGTGCCGGTGAATACTTCGGCGACAAAGAAGGGCTGTGAGAGAAAGCGTTGAATTTTGCGCGCCCGGGCGACGGTGAGCTTATCCTCTTCCGAGAGCTCGTCCATACCGAGAATGGCGATGATATCCTGCAGCGACTTGTAAGTTTGTAGAATACGCTGAACCTCACGCGCCACTTCATAATGCTCATCGCCGATAATGCGCGGGTCAAGCATGCGTGAAGTCGAATCGAGCGGATCCACTGCCGGGTAAATGCCCAATTCCGCGATTTGACGCGACAACACCGTGGTCGCGTCCAAATGTGCGAACGAGGTGGCCGGCGCCGGGTCGGTGAGATCATCCGCCGGGACGTAAATCGCCTGCACCGAGGTGATCGAGCCCTTCTGCGTCGAGGTAATGCGTTCCTGCAGATTGCCCATTTCGGTGGCCAGCGTCGGCTGATAGCCCACCGCCGACGGCATGCGGCCCAACAGGGCGGACACTTCCGAGCCGGCCTGGGTGAAGCGAAAAATGTTATCGACGAAGAACAGCACGTCCTGGCCTTCTTCATCACGGAAATATTCAGCCTGGGCAAGGCCGGTGAGGCCGACCCGCGCACGGGCGCCGGGCGGCTCGTTCATCTGGCCATACACCAGCGCCACCTTGGAGCCGTCGCCGTCGAGCTGGATAATGCCCGAATCGATCATCTCATGATAAAGGTCGTTGCCTTCACGGGTGCGCTCGCCAACCCCGGCGAATACCGAATAGCCGCCATGCGCCTTGGCGATATTGTTGATCAATTCCATGATAATCACGGTCTTGCCCACGCCAGCGCCGCCAAACAGGCCGATCTTGCCGCCCTTGGCATAGGGCGCCAGCAAATCGACCACCTTGATACCGGTCTCCAAAATTTCCGATTCGGTCGACTGGTCGACAAATTCGGGCGCCGGGGCATGGATTGGATTTTTCTTTTTCGTCACCACCGGTCCGCGCTCGTCGATCGGTTCGCCGACCACGTTGATGATGCGGCCCAGCATTTCCGGCCCGACCGGCACCAGGATGCCGTCGCCGGTGTCGCTGACCTCTTGGCCGCGCACCAGGCCCTCGGTGCTGTCCATGGCGATGCAGCGCACCGTGCTTTCGCCGAGATGCTGCGCCACTTCAAGCACCAGTCGGTTGCCGTGGTTATCGGTCTCAAGAGCGTTCAGAATCGCCGGCAATTCACCTTCGAAGCTAACGTCCACGACAGCGCCCATGATTTGGGAAATGCTGCCTTTTGTTTTCATATTGGCCATGGCCTGGCTCCTGTCGAACTTGAATTCACAATGATGCTTCGTCTGCGACAAAGCGTGGTTTACGTTTTTTGCCTAGGTCGCCTCGGCACCGGAGATGATTTCGATCAGCTCTCCGGTAATCTTGGCTTGGCGGGTACGGTTAAAGTTGAGTGTCAGCTTGTCGATCATTTCGCCGGCGTTGCGTGTCGCGCTGTCCATTGCCGTCATGCGCGCGCCTTGCTCGCTGGCGGCGTTTTCAAGCAGCGCCCGGAATACCTGGATCGACAAATTATAGGGCAGCAATTCCTCGAGAATATCGGCTTCTTCGGGCTCAAATTCGTAAATCGCGCCGCCATGGTCGATCTCAGCCGCATCGTCGTCGTTGGCAGCGTCAGGCGCCGAATCGGCGAACGGGATGACCTGCTGAAAGGTGACGATTTGCGTCATCACCGATTTGAAATGATTGTAAACCACCGTGCAGATATCAAACTCGCCCTGCTCAAACAATTCTGTGATGGTCCGGCCGATGGTGTTCGCTTCATCGTAGGACGGGCCGCGCTTGCCCACTTCAGCGGCTTTGCCGATGATCAGCGAGCCGAATTCGCGCGACAGTTGCTCGCGCCCCTTGCGCCCGATGCAGAATAGCTTGACCGCCTTGCCGTCAGTGAGCAACTCGCGGATGCGCAAACGAACGGCCCGAGTGATCGAGGAATTGAAGCCGCCGCAGAGGCCGCGGTCCGAGGACGCCACGATGATCAGGTGGGTTTTGTCGGCACCGTTGCCGCGGAGCAGCACCGGCGCATCTTCGCGATCTTGCAGGAGCTCGGCCAGGCTGCCGACCATGCGCTCCATGCGCTGGGCGTAAGGCCGCGCCGCTTCGGCCGCTTCCTGCGCCCGGCGCAGCTTGCTCGCCGCGACCATCTTCATTGCCGACGTGATCTTTTGGGTCTGCGTAACACTGTCGATGCGTGTGCGCAGGTCCTTGAGAGTGGCCATCTGCCGCTAAGCCCCGTCTTATCTTGGTTGCCCTGATTGGCCGTCGTGCCTAGGCGAATTTCTTGACGAATTCGTCAAGCACGGCGGCGAGCTTTTTATCGGTTTCGTCGCTCAATTGACCGCTGTCGCGAATATCGCTCAGAATATCGCTATGGGAGCCGCGAATTTCGCTCAGCAGCTCCTGCTCGAAGCGGCCGATTTGCTCGACGGCGACACTATCCAAATAACCGCGCACACCGGCATAAATCGCCACCACCTGCTCGTCGATCGGGAGTGGAGAATATTGCCCCTGTTTGAGCAGTTCGGTGAGTCTGGCACCACGTGCCAACAGACGCTGGGTTGCGGCGTCCAAGTCGGAGCCGAACTGGGCAAAAGCCGCCATTTCGCGGTATTGCGCAAGTTCCAACTTAATCCGGCCGGCGACGGATTTCATCGCTTTGGTCTGGGCCGCCGATCCCACCCGGCTGACCGAGAGGCCAACGTTAATCGCCGGGCGGATGCCCTGATAGAAGAGATCGGTCTCAAGGAAAATCTGGCCGTCGGTAATCGAAATCACGTTGGTCGGAATATAGGCCGCGACGTCG
>JAPYQV010000072.1 GCA_029937205.1 Alphaproteobacteria bacterium | reverse complement strand
GTCGGGCTTTGGCGTGCTCAATACCAGCTCCGGGCGGGCGGCGGTGATGGCCTATACCATGCCGGTCTGGGCGATACCGCTGAGTGCGTTGCTGCTGGCTGAACCGATTACCCTGCGCAAGCTCGCCAGCCTCGCGCTCGGCCTCGGCGGCATGGTGCTGCTGCTCGCCGCCGATATCGAAACCCTGGGTGCCGCGCCGATCGGCATGATCATGATGCTGGTGACGGCGGTGCTCTGGGCGTCAGCCACCATCGCGCAGAAGAAACCGGCGTGGACCGTGCCGACCATGGTGTTGGTTGCCTGGCAATCCCTGTTAAGCAGCATTCCGCTCGCTATCGGCGCCGCCTTTGTCGATTATGAGACGGTGGAATTTCCCGGCCTGTGGCCGATCCTCGGACTTCTCTATAACGTTTTTATCGCCGCCGCCTTTTGCCTCTACGCCTATTTCGAAGTGGTGCGCATTTTCACCGTCGGCATTACCACCATCGGCATCATGATCGCGCCGGTGGTCGGCGTGTTCTCCGCCGCGCTCACCCTCGGCGAACCCCTCGGCGTGGCCGAGTTCGGCGCCCTCGCCCTGGTCCTCGCCGCCATCGCCTTGCCGGTGATCGCGCGGCGCGGCGCGTTTACCAAATAAGCGCGGCGCGGCGCCTTTCGGTGAGCGTAGGCGGTTAGCCCAAATCCGCCGTCAGGTCGTTGTTGGCCTGCAGGAAGTTTATCACCACACGCATGTTTTCTTCCGTGCCGTCGAAGAGGGTGGAGTGGTTTGAGCCCTTGATGACATATTTAACCGCGCCCGGGATATTTTGCGCCAGCCATTCCTGGCCGCAGCCGTCCGGCCCGGTTTGCCACGGCGTCATGATATCCTCGTCGCCGCCGATCACCAGGGTGGGGACGGAAATGTTGGTTGCCCAGTCGCGCAAATCCATGTCGATCATCGCTTGGCAGGCGCGCTGAAATACTTCCTTGCGGTTTGAATTCTCGAGAATGTCCTGGATCATATCGACCGCACCCGGGCCGTCGGGGCCGTCGAGGAAGTTGCGCGACAGGGCCTGCACGGCCAGCAGCTCGGCCAGGGCCCGGCTGCCGCAGCCCATCGATTCAGCGATGTCGATCCAGGTCTTGAAGGTGAGGCGGCCGGCATAATCGAGTTTGGCGGCCGAGCAATTGATGATCAGGCGACGTGTGCGGTGGGTGTATTTCGAGCCGAACACCTGGGCCACCATGCCGCCCATGGAAGAGCCGTGAATATGCGCCGTTTCCAGGCCGAGATGATCCATCAGCCCGGCCAAATCGTCGGCCCAGACTTCCATATCGTAGTTTTGGATCGGCTTGTCCGATTGGCCGTAGCCGCGCTGATCGTAATCGACGCACTGGAAATATTTCGATTCAATCGGTGTCGCGGTGGCGAAATTATAGTGGCCGAAGCCGGCGCCATGGATGTGCATCACCGGCTCGCCCTCGCCCGTTACTTCGTACCAAAGCTTGGCGCCGTTCACTTCCGTAAAAGCCATGTTATGCCTCCCCAGCCTAAATTGATGAAGTTCTCTCTGGGGCCGATCTTAGGGCTGTACTACCATCCCGCCAAGTTTGGATTCGAGCAGGCGGGGCGGCAATGAAAGTGCTGGTGCTGGGAGCGGGTGTGGTCGGCGTCACGGCGGCGTATTATCTCGCCCGCGCCGGGCATGACGTGACGGTGCTCGAGCGGCGCGAAGGGCCGGGATTGGAGGCGAGCTACGCCAATGGCGGTCAGCTCCTGGGCGCGACAATTCATCCCTGGCTGGCGCCCGATATCCCGGGCCTGGTGCTGCGCAATATCGCCCGTGCCGATGCGCCTTACCGGGTGCGTTTTTCGCCCGATCCCACGCGTTGGCTGTGGGGCGCATGTTTCCTCAGAAACTGCACGGCGGCGCGGGTGGCGCGTATCACCGTCGATCTCCGCCGCCTCGCGGTCTACAGCATGGCGGCGCTGGAAAACTTACGCGCCACAGAGCCGTTCGATTTTGACCATAGCCGCCGGGGCGTGCTCCGGCTTTACCGCAGCGAGGAAAAATTCACCCGCGCCGCCGCTGCCGCCCTGTCCGGAGAAGACGCGGCGCGCCGGCCCGACCAGCTCGACATGCCGGCCTGTGCCACCCTGGAACCGGCGCTTGAGACTGCGCGCCGACATTTCGCCGGCGGCCTGCATTACCATCAGGAGCAAACCGGCGATGCGTACAAATTTACCGCCGCGCTGGCCGCCGCCGCGGCGCGTCTCGGCGTTTCGTTCCGCTTTGGCTGCACGGTCGAGCGCCTGTTGCATTCGGGTGGTGAGGTGAGCGGCGTACAAACCAGCCAGGGAGAAGAAAACGCTGAGGCGGTGCTGCTCGCCCTCGGCTGCCACAGCGCCCGGCTGTTGCGCCCGCTCGGTCTTCGTGTGCCGATTTATCCCGTCAAGGGCTATGCCCAGACGCTGCCCGCGAACAGCACCGGCGCGCCCAAGCTGGCGCTGCAGGATGTCGAGCGCAAGCTGGGCATCACACCGTTCGGCGGGCGTCTCCGTATCGCCGGCACGGCGGAGCTCGACGGCTTCAACAAGCGCGCCGACCCGCGCCGCGCCGCCGCCATGCTCGATACGCTGATGAAATTGTTCCCGGATTGCGGCGATCCGGGCAGCGCTGAATTGTGGACGGGCCTGCGTCCCATGACACCAGATTGCGCGCCGATTCTGGGCGCCACGCCGTTTGATAAGCTTTATCTCGACACCGGCCACGGCAGCCTCGGCTGGACTCTCGCCTGTGGCTCCGGCCAGGTGATTGCCGATATCATCTCGGGCCGCCCGCCGGCTGTGGACCTGCGTGGCCTCACCATCGACAGATTTTTGTAAGGAGAAAAAAAGTGGCAGAACTGAGCGGCAAAATCATTTTGATCACCGGCGCCTCGCGTGGCATTGGTGCAGTGGCGTTCGAGCAGGCGATCGCCGCCGGCGCCGATGTGATCCTGCATTACGGCAAGAGCCACGATCAGGCGGCGCGCCTTGCCGAGGCCGCCGGGCCGGAGCGCTGCCTGGCGCTCTCGGCCGATCTCGCCCGGCCGGATGAAATCATGCGTCTCTGGGACGACGCGCTTGCCTGGAAGGGGCGCATCGATGTCTTGGTCAACAACGCCGCCACCTATGAGCATGCCGATGTGGATTGGGACCTGGATGCGTGGCGTGCCGCCTGGGCGCGCACTTTGCAGATCAATTTGCAGGCGCCGGCCGATCTCTGCCGCGCCGCCATCCGCCATTACCGTAGCCGCGCTGGCGGCATTATCGTCAACGTCACCAGCCGCGGCGCCTATCGTGGAGAGTTGGCGGAATACAGCCATTATTCCGCCTCCAAGGGCGCTCTCGGATCGCTTACCCGCACAATCGCGCGCGCTTTCGCCAAGGATGGCGTGCTCGCCTACTGTGTTGCGCCCGGCTGGACGGCGACGGAAATGGCGATCCAGGGCGCGCCGCCCGAGGTGCTGGCGGCGGCGAAGAGCGATATTCCCCTCGGCGAACTCACGCCGCCCGAGGATGTGGCCGAAGTCATCACTTTTCTCTCCTCGGGACGGGCGCGCCACGCTACCGGCAATACCATCGATGTCACAGGCGGTTCCTATATGCGCTGACGCGACGCCAAAGGACTAAACTAGGGGGAACAATCAGGATTTCGCATGCCGATCAGCATCGGAGATGAATATCTATGAATAAGGATATATAAATCAACGCAGAATTAAGGGATTGTTGGTAAATTCAAGGCATCTTTGGAGCGAACATCCAAAAAGGATTTGGCAGTTGTTTTAAAGAGTGCGGTTGGCATGACGATTAATTCAGAAATTTCGTCGCAGGACGAAGCCTACGACCAGATTCTCGCTCAGCTTTGCGACGAATTTCTTTCCGACGCGCGCGAGTGTATCGAAGAGATTTTCGCTGAATTGGACAAGTGCCAATCGAAGGAGGGAGATGCGGAAGCGACTCTCCTGGTGATCCGCCGGCAGTGCCACAATTTGAAGGGCATGGGCGGCTCGTTCGGATTTCCGACCATCACCTTGATCGCCCACCGGCTTGAGGATTATCTCGCCCGGACGCACATGATCAATGCCGAGGTGGCGCGCGACATCGACGCCTATTGCCAGCGGTTGCTAGATATTGTCTCGATCGGCAAAGACCCCGGACCGGATGGCGCCGCATTAATAATCCGCACACTGCCGACCCTCAGCTATTTCCAGGTAGAGGATGTCACCGCCAACGGTAAGGAAGTGTTTCTGGTCACACCCTCTAAGACCATCGGCGCGTTTGTCGGTCGGGAATTGGCGGCGTGCGGCTATAAGGTGACGCGGTTTTCCAATGCCTGGGAAGCCCTGCAATTCGCCGCCAGTACCAAACCGGACATGGTGATCAGCGCTGCCGTCATGGAGGTGATCGACGGCCTAGATTTCGCCTGCGCCTTAGCCGCCATGAAGGCCACCCGGGATATTCCGGTGGCCATTCTCACCAGTTTCGATACCGGTAGCCGGGAGCTTGAGCGCCTACCAGCCAGTGCGGTGGTAATCCGTCACGGCGAAAGTTTCAGCGAAGAACTGGCCCAAATACTCAGCGTGTTCGAAAATGGCGGATTGTGTGCGGCGCTTCCCGCTTAGTGCGGCATGTTCGACGGTTAATACATGAACCGGGCTATCATTCCCACAATGTTATGTAATTATAAGTAGTTAAGATGAGTTGAAATTTACATTCCGGTTGGAATCGGCTGAGATTAATCTTTCATTAATTATAAAATGTAAGGGATTGTTCGTATAAGCCGGTCAAACTGGCACCTTAGCCTAAATCATTAATCTGGATTACGCCGAGTTTTGACGACATGGCCAGCAATCAGAAAAACGGTTTGTCAGAGGAAAGCCGCGATGAAATTTTCGTGCGGCTTCGCGACGAGTTTCTGGCCGAAGCGCGGTCTTGCCTGGACGACATCGCTGAAGAATTGACAAACAGCGAAAAACCCGACGCCGACGCGGAACAAACTCTGCTCGCTATCCGCCGGCAGTGCCACAGTCTGAAGGGCATGGGGAGTTCTTTCGGCTTCCCGGCCGTCACTTTGATTTCGCACCGCCTCGAGGATTATCTCGCCCGCGCGCATGTCATCAATCCGCAAATCGTGCGTGATATGGATGCCTATTGCCAGTGCCTGACGGACATTATCTCCCACGGCGAGGATCCGGGGCCTGATGAGGTGAAAGAGATCATACGTGGGTTGCCGGCATTCAGCCTGTTCGACGTCGAGTATATCGTACCGCTGAGTACCGAAGTATTGATGGTTACGCCGTCCAAAACCATCGGCGCCATTGTCGGGCGCGAATTGGCCGAATGCGGCTATAAAGTGACACGTTTTGCCAATGCCTGGGAGGCCCTACAGTTTGCCGCCAGCACAAAGCCCGATCTGGTGATTACCGCCGCCGTGATGGAAGTCATCGACGGCGTTAATCTGGCCCGAGCGCTCGCTGCCATGGATCTCACCGCAGATATCCCGGTCGTCCTCCTGACCAGTCTCGACAATTCCAACCGCGCGCTCGAGAATTTACCGCGCGGGGTGTCGATCGTTCGGCACGGCGAAAATTTCAGCGAAGAATTGGCCGAAGTGCTGAGCAATTTTGAAAATGGCGGTATGGCATTGGCGGTGAACGCATAAAACAGGCCACCCATCATAGATCTTAAATCATAGATATAGTGCCAAAAGGCTGATTTCCCATAAAGAAGGCGTAGTCAATAAGTGATTTTTTTTGCAAAGACAGATCATAATTTGTGGCTGGCACCGATTCCGTTCCAAATATCATTGGGATTTAAGTAGCCTCGCCGACGAATTGGGGAAAATCGACCTGCCGGGCAACAACCCGGAAGAAACTATTCTCGAAATTCGCACCCAATGCATAAACCTGAGCAACCGGCGCAATCGTCAAGCCGCCCCGGCTCAGGCGCCTTCGCTCTCTTCGCGCGCCATTTCCAGCGCCAGCCATTGATCTTCCGCCGCCGCCAGCGCGGATTCGGCTTCGCCGAGCCCAGTTGCGGCAGCCTCGAAGGCGCCCGGGTCGCGGCCATAGAGCCCGCCGTCTGCCAGCGATTTTTTGTGCTGCGCGATCTCGCCTTGCAGCGCCGCCATTCGCGCCGGCAGGGATTCGAGCGCAAACTTGTCCTTGTATGAGAGTTTTTTGTTGCCTTTGCTGGCGGGTTTAGTGGCGGTCGCCGCCGGGCGGGCTTTCGTTTTATTTGCCGCGACGGTCGCCGCTGCCGGGGGCGCGCCGGCGCGCTGGCGCGCCATGTCGCTGTAGCCGCCGGCATATTCAATCCATTTGCCCTTGCCCTCGGCGGCGATCACCGAGGTGGCAACGCGATCGAGAAAATCCCGGTCGTGGCTGACCAGCAGCACGGTGCCGGCATAGTCGCTCAGCATCTCCTGCAACAGGTCGAGAGTTTCCAGATCGAGATCGTTGGTCGGCTCGTCGAGAACCAATAGATTGGACGGCCGCGCCAACGCGCGGGCCAGCATCAGGCGCCCGCGTTCGCCGCCGGAAAGTACGCTCACCGGCGTACGCGCCTGTTCCGGCAGAAAGAGAAAATCCTTCATATAACCGACCACATGGCGCGGCTTGCCGCCGACCGAGACGGTCTGACCGCCGCCATCGGTGAGCGCGTCTTGCAACGTGGCGTGGCCGTCGAGCTGCTCGCGCTTTTGGTCGAGGCTGACCATTGCGAGATTATGGCCGAGGCGGAACGTGCCCGCGTCGGGCGCCAGGACTCCGGTTAGAATGTTCAAGAGCGTCGTCTTTCCGGCGCCGTTCGGCCCGACAATGCCGATGCGCGCGCCGCGTTGAATGCGAATGGAAAAATCATCGATCAGGGTTGGCCCGCCGTACGCCTTGGCAACATGGCGGGCCTCGCACACCAGCTTGCTTGAGGCATCGGCCTGGCTCGCGTCGAGATTGACGGCGCCCGGTTGCGCGCGCCGCTCGCTCTGCGATTTCCTGAGCGCGATCAACGCCCGCAAGCGGCCCATATTGCGTTTTCTCCGCGCAGTGACACCCTGGTGCAGCCACGAGGTTTCAGCCGAAATCTTGCGTTTTAACTTATGCCGCTCGACCTCTTGCTGTTCCATGAAGTCATCGCGCCATGGTTCGAAATCGGCAAAACCGCGATCCAGGCGGTGGGTGACGCCATCGCTCAGCCATACCGTGGCGCGCGACAGATTTTCCAGGAAGCGCCGGTCATGGCTGACCAGCACCAGGGCCGAGCGGCTGGCTTTGAGTTCCTCTTCCAGCCATTCGATGGCCGGCAGGTCGAGATGATTGGTCGGCTCGTCGAGAAGTAGAATATCGGGAGCTGGCGCCAGCGCCCGGGCAAGCGCCGCGCGCCTGGCCTCGCCGCCCGAGAGATGCGCCGGATTCTCCGCGCCGCTGAGGCCGAGGCGCTCCAACAGCGCGCGCGCCCGGTGCGGATCGTCGCCCGGTCCGAGGCCGTCCACGACCGCGTCCAAGGTGCTTTGAAAGCCGCTCAGGTCAGGTTCCTGCGGCAGGTAGCGCAGGGTCGCGCCAGGCTGCATGAAACGCTCGCCGCCGTCGGCCTCGACGGTACCCGCGGCAATCTTCAGCAAGCTCGATTTGCCACTGCCATTGCGCCCAACCAGGCACAGGCGGTCGCCTGCCGAGACAAATAATTCCGCGCCATCCAATAGGGGCTGGGCGCCAAAGCGAAGATAAATATCGCGCAGGATCAAGAGGGGTGGGGCCATGGCCAGCGCATATACAGCCTCATACCCGCACCGGGCAAGCCATTCAATAATGGGGACAGCTTACTTAATTATTTTATAATTAATCAGGCTGCCCTCATTGTTACTTGCGCCACAGTGTTGCCAGCCAGGGCTGGCGCTCGCGTGGCTGGCCTTCGGGGCGGTAATAATGGCTGATCTCGCTGAAGCCGGCGGCGAGGACATAATCGCGCCAGGTTTCGAAATCATGGAAGCAGCCATAGCGCCCCCGGCTCATGCCTTCCTGATTGTCGCCGCGCGGATTAGAGGCGAACAGTACGCCAGCCGGTTTCAGCGTGTCGCGCAGTTCGGTGAGGACACGCTGCAGCGCCGCGCTCGGCACATGGAAGAGCGAGGCGTTGGCGAACACGCCATCGAAGCGGGCGGGCGGCAAATTGAGCGCGATGAAATTCTGCTGCCATACCTCAGCGCCCGAATATTCGCGCGCCATGACGGCGAATTCCTCGGTGCCATCGAGCCCGACCGGCGCATGGCCAAGCTCGATAAAGCGCTTCAAATCGCGCCCCGGCCCACAGCCGAAATCAAGAATGGCATAGGGCGCCTCGCCCTCGACGGCGCCGAGCAGGGCGGCAATATTCTGGCTCACATCATGATCGCGCGTGCCCTGCCAGAAAGAGTCCGGCGCGTTGCCATAATCGGCCAGCGTATCCGCCATCGCACGTTGCTGGTCGGTGTCGCCGTACTTTTCAGGATCAATTGTCATGCGGCGTGAAACCTAACCGCACAGCCCTGGATTGGCCATACGGCACACGAACAAATATTCTCATTCCCGGAAGGCGATGCGCTTCGTGCTTCGCCTTCCGGCAAGCGCGATTGCGTGCCCGAGTTAATACGAGGTAGCCAAGGTCGCGGATGCGACCGCCCGGCGTCTGAGGGACCAAACAAAATGGAGCCACGCGTAAAAACCGGCCTCTTGGTGCAAGCCGGAATACGTTATTGCGAGGGTAAACTGATCACCGCCATGTTGCGCCGGCGCGGCGACGCCGATGCCGGAGCGCTGCTGGTCAAGGTCAACCGCCTCGACGGCAGCGCCGCCCTGTTCGCCCGCGTCACCTCATTTTCCGGCGGCACCGAATGGCAGCGCTCAAGCGGCGCAGACTGGTTGCCCGACGCCGACATCGAACAACGCCTCGAATCCGAAATCCGGTTCGATCCGGATATCTGGATTGTTGAGGTGGAGAATCCGAATGGTGAGAACCCGTTTGAGGAACTATCCTAACCAAGAGACACCCAAGGGAGACACATCCATGAAGCTTTATACCGGGCCGACCACGCCGTTTGGGCGCAAGGCGGGGATTGTCGCGCGCGAGCATGGCATTGCCGTTGAGGAAGAGGTGTGCAACCCGTTTGAATCGGGCGACTTGGCCGGGCTCAATCCGCTCAAGCTCATTCCGGTACTGGTGCTGGATGACGGCGCGGTGCTGCATGACAGTCATTTGATTTGCGAATATCTCGATTCGATCGGCGCCGGGCCGACACTCTACCCCGAGGCAGGGCGCTGGCTGTGGCGCACGCGGATGATGGTCGGCCACGGCCTGGCCGATGCCAGCGTGCAGCTTCGTCTGCAACAAGTGCTGCCTGAGGCCGAACAGAGCGATACCCTGAAAGCGCGCTACCAGGGCCGCATGGCGCGGGCCGTGGCGGCGCTGGAAAAAGAGGCCGATGCGCTGACTCAGGGCGCCATGCGCATGGTGTCCGTCGTCATATAATTTGGAACAAACTGCGGCCTGATCTAAAGGAGGATCT
>JAPYQV010000597.1 GCA_029937205.1 Alphaproteobacteria bacterium | reverse complement strand
CCCAGTGCCAGTTCGCCATGGTCGGTGCTCGGGCCGTCGGCGATGATATCGCCCTTCTTGACCCGCTCGCCGACCTGCACCAGCGGACGCTGGGTGACACAGGTGTTCTGATTGGAACGCTGGAACTTTAGCAGATTGTAAATTTTCACACCGGTCGTGGCGTTGTCGCCATCTGCTTCGCCGCGAACCACGATGCGCGCGCCATCGACCTGCTCGACCACGCCACTTTGCTGGGCGACAATCGAGGCACCCGAATCATGGGCCACGATTTCTTCCATTCCGGTACCGACCAGCGGCGCTTCGGAACGCACCAACGGCACCGCTTGACGTTGCATGTTCGAGCCCATGAGGGCGCGGTTGGCATCGTCATTTTCGAGGAACGGAATCAATGACGTCGCCACCGAAACCAGTTGCTTGGGCGAAACATCGATATATTCGACATTCTCCGGCGGTGAGACGATGAAATCGCCGTTGCGTCGGCAGCTCACCAGGGATTCGGTTAAATTGCCGCCCCCATCGGTCGTCGCATTGGCCTGGGCGATGGTGTATTTCGCCTCCTCCATGGCCGACAGATAAACCACGTCACTGGTCAGCTTGCCTTTGTTTACCTTGCGGTAGGGGCTTTCGATAAAACCGTACTGATTGACGCGGGCAAATGTGGCGAGGCTGTTAATCAATCCAATATTCGGCCCTTCCGGAGTCTCAATCGGGCAAATCCGGCCATAATGCGAGGGGTGCACATCGCGCACTTCAAAGCCGGCACGCTCGCGCGTCAGGCCGCCCGGCCCGAGCGCCGAAAGACGCCGCTTGTGGGTAATTTCCGACAGCGGGTTGGTCTGATCCATAAATTGCGACAGCTGCGACGAACCGAAGAATTCCCGCACCGCCGCCGCCGCCGGCTTGGCATTGATCAGGTCATGCGGCATGACATTATCGATCTCCACCGAACTCATGCGCTCGCGGATGGCACGTTCCATGCGCAACAGGCCGATGCGGTATTGATTTTCCATCAATTCGCCGACCGAGCGCACGCGGCGATTGCTGAGATGATCGATATCGTCGATATCACCGATGCCATCCTTCAGCCCGACCAGCGTTTTGACCACGCCGAGAATGTCCTGGCGACGCAACTCGCGCATGGTATCCGCGCCGTTGATGTTGAGGCGTAAATTCATCTTCACGCGGCCGACCGCAGACAAATCATAGCGCTCCGAGCCAAGAAAATTCAGATCGCTCTGCGGGATCCAAACGGGACCCTGAATTTCGGCTGCGCGAACCGATTTGGGCACAATAATCTGCGCCCAGTCGCCGTCCTGATCCAAAATCCACACCGGGCCGATAGCGTCTCGTTTGAGCTCGGTAATGGCTTTGCCGCTCTTTTTGGGTGCGGCATAAACCGCGACCGATTCCTGCGCCAGCTTGGCTTTGCCAAAAACCAAATCGTAAAACAGCTTTTCGGCCGTTTCTTCCGTCGGCGGCTCGCCCGGGCGCATAACTTTGTAGATCTCGGTCAAGGCTTCTTCACGGTTGCTGCTTTTATCGACGGCAGCCGTATTGCGCATATAAGCGCCAATATTAACGTGATCGATGGCCAGAACCGGAACGTCGGTGATGCTGGCCTCTTCGAAACCCTCCAAAACTTCTTCGGTGATCTCGTCGCCGGCTTCGGCGAAAATCTCACCGGTCTGCTCGTTGATAATGTCCTCGGCAATATATTGGCCGATGACCTCTTCTTCCGGCAACAACTGCTCGGTCATGCCGCTGTCTTCGATCTTCTTGACCAGGCGCGGCGTGATCCGGCGGCCCGCCTCGGCAACGACCTTGCCGGTTTTCGCGTTGACCAGATCCGCCAACAATTTAAC
>JAPYQV010000071.1 GCA_029937205.1 Alphaproteobacteria bacterium | reverse complement strand
GGCATGGCCCTCTTCAGCAAGTGGTCGCCAAATATCGAGAGCGGCGGTGTATTCCTGTGCCAGGTAGGCCCGCACACCATCCTCGAAATTTGCAAACGCCGGCACGGCGGAAAATGATCCCGCCAGGAGCACGGCGCTAACCGCGAGAGCTCTCATAAATGCGCGCGAAATCGTCATGGTCTCTTGAGCATTGATATTATTATTCTATTCACCTAAATCGATTTGGCCATCAAGGCCAGAGATAATTGCCTCACTTTATAGCGGACGGGCGCAGAGGCCAAGAATTGCCGTAATATTTCGGTATCTATCGCCGTTAACGTCTGGTACCAGCCAACGCCTCATGAATTCACGCAACCGAAATCGCCAGTTTGCCACGATCATTGCCGTGATCGCTGTCGCTTACGTGATGAGCCAGTTCTACCGCACCTCCAATGGCGTCATTGCCAAGCACTTAAGTTGGGAATTTGGCCTCTCGGCGGAGGCCTTGGGCGTATTAACCGGTGCGTTCTTCGTGTCGTTCGCGGTGGCGCAAATTCCGCTCGGCATGTTGTTCGACCGCTTTGGTGTGCGCCGCACACTGCCGATTTTGTTGACGGCCGCCGTGGCTGGCGCTGTGATCTATGCGTCCGCCGGCGGATTTGCCAGCCTTATGGCCGGTCGCCTGATGATGGGGGTCGGCGTAAGTGGCGTGCTGGTGGGCGCATTGTTCCTGTTTGGCCGCTGGGTATCGGCGGAGCGCTATGCGACATGGATAGGGCGCATGATCGCGCTTGGCGGTATCGGTGTGCTGCTGTCGACTTCGCCCCTCGGCCTGATCGCGGAAACCATCGGCTGGCGCTACGCCTTCTTTGGCGCTGGCGCGATAACCGCCTTGGGCGCGTTATTGATTTACCTGCTGGCGCGCGACGCGCCGCCCGGCTATATCGCCAAATCCAGCGCCCCCGAAGGTCTCGGCGAAAGCGTCAAAGGCGTTTTCGAGGTTTTGAAGACAAAACGCCTGCCCAGGGTCATGGCCATGGCATTCGCCTCCTATCCCGTGCTGACCAGTATTCTCGGCCTCTGGGGCGGCCCCTATCTGATCGATGTGCACGGCCTCGATATTATCTCGAGTGGCAATGTCCTCCTGCTCATGGCGGTGGCATTAATCGCCGGCAATATTGTCTTCGGCCCGGTGGAGCGAATTTTGAATACGCGCAAATGGCTGGTCGTCGGGTGTGCCGCCACGGTGCTGGTGTCGTTTGCGCTGCTCGCCCTGATACCCCAATTGCCGCTTGCCGCCGCGGTGGCGCTGGTCGTTTTGATCAGCTTTTTCAGCGCTTACAATATTGTCATCACCGGCCACGGCCGCTCGCTCTTTCCCGACCGGCTGGCCGGACGCGGCATGGCCATGATGGCGATCGCGTTGATGGGTGGTCCGGCGGTCCTGCAGCCGGCGACGGGTCTGATCATGGGCGCCTTTCCGACTGTCGATGGCGTCGCGCCGAACGAAGCCTACCGCGCCGTTTTCGCATGCCTGGCAGGCGTCGTGTTGCTCGCCCTCTTGCTCTATTTACGCCTGCCGGATGCACGGCCCAGCGAGGGCTTTGCCAAGGACCTTCGCGGTTCGGCACCGATGCCATAGAGAGACGGCTGCTAGTGTGCCGCCGTGCTGCGTTCCCGCTTGCTGCGCCGGCCTAGCTGTAGTTTGACCTCCGCCATATCCGATGCCTTTTCTATGCAGCGTATCTTGACCGCTTGATTGCGTCCTCTGATGGCGATTTCATGGGCTGGAAAATTGCTCAAGTCGACCCCGGCGCGTTGGCAAATATCCTCCGAGACGATCAGTTGACAGATATATTCCTTGGTCGCCTGTTCCAGGCGGGATGCGGTGTTGACCGCGTCGCCGATAGCGGTGAATGAGACGGCATTGGAAAAGCCCATTTCGCCGACGATTACTGTGCCGAGATGGATGCCGATACCGATGCGCAGCGGCTCGTCCAAATCGGCCCGGAGCGATTGGTTCAGATCGTCCAATGCGGTGCTCATGAGACGTGCCGCCTCAAGTGCGCGCCGGCATCCTTCTTCCGGCGTGGTATTGGTGCCGAAGAGTGCCATCACGCCATCGCCGATGAATTTGTCCAACTCGCCACCGGTGGCATTGACCGCCTCTCCCATGGCGCGGAAATAGCGATTGAGGACAAATACCACGTCGTAGGGCAGCTTATTCTCCGAGAATTGCGTGAACTTGCGGATGTCGGCAAACAGAATAGTGACTTCCCGTTCGGCGCCCTGGAGATGGGCCGGCTTGCTGTGCGCGTCCTTCGGCGTCGCGTTGGGTGGCAGCAACGGAATAACTTCGAGGTCCTTGGTCGGACGCAATTGGCAGGCGAGGCGGACATGCTCGGGCACGCCTACTCTCTTTAGGACTTTCAGCTCATCCGCGTTGGCCGGCGCGACATGCTCGCGCCCTTCGCCCAATCGAATGCGGCAGGTCGAGCAGCGCCCGCGGCCGCCGCATACGCTGGCATGGGGGATGCCGGCTTCGCGGCTCGCTTCGAGCACGGTGATGCCGGGCGTGATCTGGGTAACGCGACCGCCGGGATAGGTGAGGCGCACGATGCCGTGCCGGCGCTCAATCGCCCAGCGCACAATCCGTGCCGCGGCGACGAGGGCCAGCATGCCGCCGCAGATTTGCCAAATCACTACTTTCCAGCGCCCGACCCAAACCACGGCAGATTCGTCCGGCCAGTTGATATGTAGCGTCATCTCCTCAAGCCAAACCGCGTTCTCGGCCAACACCTTGATTTCGCGTCCGGCGGCGACGAAGCCAAATATCGCCGTGACCGGGAGGACAATGGCGAAAGCGAACAGATAGGGCGAGCAGGCGCGGTACCAGGGTTTTAGCCGCAGCCAAAAATGGAGACCGACACAGCCATGCAGCCAGGCGGTAACCAGCAGCACCGTCTGCAAGATGCCTTTCTCCGGCGCGTAAACCCAAAGCACAAGAATTTCATAAATATAGTCATCGATAACGCCGAAGGTTGCGTTCAGCCCGCGCGTCCCGAGCACATGTTCGGCGAGGAGAAAGGGGATGGCGAGGCCGAGCAGGATTTGCGCCGCCTCCCAGATACGCATCCGGAACGAGCGCCGCTTATAGAGGCTCCAAAGAATTAGAATGAAATGCGTGAGCAGAGCGCCGTAGAGGAGGATCGTGCCGGGCCAGCTGCGCCACACCGTGACGAAAATATCGCGCCCGATATTGAGCGCCTCCATGGAAGCCAGGCCCCACGAATGGTTGATCAGATGCGTGCCCACATATGCAAACAGCACCAAACCGGATGTCAATCGGATGGTTGCCAACAAACCTCGTCGCCTCCTTGCGCGCTGCCATGATGACAGGATTTGCGTTTCAATGCCTGTTTTTTGCAGGCAATGTCCTGCCTGTGCGCTTGATATCACGCCCTTGCTTGCCTACTCTCCGAACAACTTAAAAATCCAGGGAGAGTGTTATGGCGAAGAAGGAAATCATCTGCTCGATCGGCGTTGATGTTGACGCGGTGGCTGGGCAAATCGGCTCATACGCAGGCGGCAATTCGCCTTCCGATATCTCGCGCGGCGTGTTCGCCGCCGAAGTTGGCACGCCGCGCATGCTGAAGCTGTTCGATACCCTCGGCATCCGGACGAGCTGGTTCATTCCCGGCCATTCCATCGAGACCTTTCCCAAGGAAATGAAGGCCGTCGCCGACGCCGGGCACGAGATCGGCCTGCATGGCTACACGCACGAAAATCCGATCGCCATGACGCCTGAGCAGGAAGCCGACGTGTTGGACAAAACCTTCGCCCAAGTGACAAAACTTGCGGGCAAAAAGCCGACCGGCTATGTCGCGCCGTGGTGGGAAATGAGCCCCGCGACGCCCCACTTGCTCATGGAACGCGGCATTAAATACGACCACAGCCAGATGCATAATGATTTCTCACCGTACTGGATGCGGATCAATGAGAGCTGGACCCTGATCGACTATTCCAAGCCGGCGAAGAGCTGGATGAAACCGATGAAGAAGGGCTCGACCTTCCCGATCGTACAAATCCCCGGCAGTTGGTATCTCGACGATCTGCCGCCGATGATGTTCATGAAGAATGTGCCCAACAGTGGTGGCTGGACCAATCCGCGCGATATCGAAGACTGGTGGCGCGATCAATTCGACTGGGTCTACCGGGAAATGGATTACGGCGTCTATACCTTGACCATTCATCCGGATATTTCCGGGCGGCCGCAAACGCTGCTGATGCTGGAACGCATCATCGGCCATATCAACAGTCATTCGGGCGTCCGCTGGGCGACATTCGACGAGATCGCCGATGATTTCATCAAGCGTTCGCCGTTCACCGGCAAGCGGCCGGCGAAAAAGAAGAAAAAGGCGGCCAAGAAAAAGAAATAGGCCGGGGCAGGGGAGCGCAAACCATGTGCGCGCTCTGCGGTGTGTTGATGGATGGCCCGCATTGGACCGAAGCCGGGACCGATGCGGGGCGCTCCGACGATGCCCTTGTGGGACACCAGCGCCAACTCGATCGGGATTATCGTATAACGCTGATCAACCGGGTGCTCGGCTATTACGGCTGCAACGCGCGCGATTGGGCGAGCAGTCAATATGTCGTTCAGAATTTAAGCGGTGGGGCGAGTGAGGTGGTGGTCAATCTGCCGCAACTCTGGCAGGCGATGGAGAATATCACCCGCAAGATGGCGGATCCGCTCGACACCGAGTTGATTGGCCGTCTGGAATCACGAATCTAAGCGCCAATGGCCTTCTATAGCCGCCTGACACCGCTCTTCATCGTCACCGGATTTCTCGGCAGCGGCAAGACGACACTGCTCAATCGAATGCTGCGCCACCCGTCGCTCAAGGACGCGGCCGTGTTGGTCAATGAATTTGGCGATGTCGGGCTCGATCATTTCCTGATCGAGAAAATGGACGAAAACACCGTGCTGCTTGAAAGCGGTTGTCTCTGTTGCACCATTCGCGACGATCTCAAGCAAGCGATCATCGAGCTCAACAGCAAGCGCGAGCGCGGCGAGGTGCCGTACTTCAAGCGCATGATCATCGAGACCACCGGCCTCGCCGACCCGTCGCCGATCATATTCACGCTCAATTCCGATATCATCATCAAGCACCATTATCGCCTGGGCTCGATTATCACCACGGTCGATGCGGTGAATGGCCTCAAGCAAATGAAGCGCCACGCTGAATCGGTCAAACAGGCGAGCGTCGCCGACCGCATCGTACTCACGAAAACCGACATTGCTGAAGAAACTGACATTGAGCGTCTCCGCGCCAAGCTCGAGCGCCTCAACCCGTCGGCCGAACTCATTGAGGCAGTCGATGGCGACGTGGATGTGAAACGCTTGTTGCGGGCTGATATATATGACGCGCGGACAAAAGGCGCCGAGGTGCGGCGTTGGCTGGCGGCGGAGGCGAAAAATGCCTCCGAGCATCATCACAGCCATGACGTTAATCGCCACGACGAGAATATCCGCACCTTCACCCTCACCTTCGATGAAGCGCTCGATTGGACCGCGTTCGGTATCTGGCTCACCATGCTGTTGCATGCGCACGGCGAGAAAGTGCTGCGCGTCAAAGGCATCCTCAACGTCAAAGGGGTCGAGGCGCCGGTGGTGATCAACGGCGTTCAGCATGTCGTGCATCCGCCGATGCACCTGAAGGCCTGGCCCGACGATGACCACCGCTCGCGCATCGTCTTCATCGTTGACGATATCGAGCAGGCGTTGATCGAGCGCTCGCTCGCCGCCTTCAATGCCGCCGCCGCTGCCGATGCCGCGGCAGCGTAATAATAAACCGGGAGAATAAGATGTCGGACAAAGTCGCAGTTTTGGGCGCCGGGCTGGTCGGCAGCGCCTGGGCCATCGTCTTCGCCCGTGCCGACCGCGACGTATCGCTGTTTGACGGTGAGGCTGCGCAATCGGAGCAGGCACTCACGCGGGTCGCCGAAAATATGCGCGAGCTGGTCGGCTTTGGCCTGCTCGACGATGCCGAGGCGGCGCTGGGGCGCATTTCCATCGCCGGCAGTCTCGCTGAGGCACTCGACGGCGCGGCCTACGCCCAGGAAAGCGTGTTCGAGCGCGCCGATGTGAAAACCGAATTCTATCGCGAGATCGACAAAGTGGCCGCCGCCGATCTGGTGATCGGCTCGTCGTCTTCCGGCATACCCGCTTCGGTCTTTACCGAGGGACTGGATTGCGCGCCGCGCTGCCTGATTGCCCATCCCATCAACCCGCCTTACGTCATCCCTTTGGTTGAAATCGTGCCGACGCCGTGGACCGGCGATGGGGCCGTGCAAACCTGTTGGGATCTCATGCTCGAGTTCGGCATGGAACCGGTCCGTCTCACGCGCGAGGTTGACGGCTTCATTGCCAATCGTCTGCAAGCAGCGCTTTTGTGGGAGGCCTTTCGCCTGCTTGAAGCCGGCATCGCGACGGCGGAGGATATCGACAAAACCATCTCCGAAGGCCTGGGCCGGCGCTGGACTTTCATCGGCCCATTCCAGACCATCGATCTCAACGCGCCGGGCGGCCTGGAGGATTATGCCGCCCGTCTCGGCCCGGGCTTCTTCGAATTCGTCAAACAAGGCGAGCCGGCGAAACCGTGGTCGGACGCCGTCATCGCCAAGGCGCACGGTGAGATGCGCAGCGCGATCCCGCTCAAGGACCAGCCCACCCGCCAGGCCTGGCGCGACAAGCGCCTGATGGCGCTCGCCAAGCATTTCCAGGAAGTCGGCGAGTAAACGTCATCCGTGTTTAGCTAGCGCGCATCGGCCTCGAAATGGCGTGCGGCTATTTGTTTTCCATCTCTTTGCGTCGCTCGGCGTCCCTTAAATTGTAGTGACAGGAACTGCATTCCATCAATACGGTGCTAACTTTCATGGCGACGGCATTTTCGTCACCCGCTCTCGCCGCCGCGGCAAGTTCAGTTGCAATGTCGACGACCTTTCCGTGACGCTTTCTCACTTCGCCGGGGAGAAACTCAAGGGTGGAGACAAATTTTCCCCGGCCGGCCAGTTGATCGGCAATATCTGCGACGCGCGCCATGTCGAAGACCAACAGTGCCGCTATGATTCCTTGCATGTCTGTCAGGTTTGCGATCATGCCCTGCCACACGGGCTTCGCTGCATGTTGCTTGCCCTCAGCCTGTACGGTTCCAGCTAAGCATCGGCATGAAGCCGAAAGCCAAGACAATCGCAATTGCAATTAGCTTTCTCATCTCTTCTCCCTGTTCATCAAAAGCCAAACTCTTGCGGCGTATTACGCAGCCGCTACAAGAGATTTCAGCCGTATCATACCGGCGCTCGATATTGGCCGCATACTCACGATTGCGTCATGCCGTGTGATGGGTGACGGCGCGAAGGGCCGGGTTTAGCCGTGATCATCAAATTCTTTGAAGTCATCTGCTTCGACGGACTCCGACCGTGTTTCGGGCTCCTTATCGGGATAGGCATCGAGCTCGATGACGGTGCCGTCCGGGTCGCGGATGAAGATGGCGTGCATGTCTTTGAACTGCATCCGCCCGGTAATGGCGATGTTGTGGTCGGTGGCGAAGGCTTCCGCTTGCTCGAGTGAATTCACCCGCAGTGCCACATGGGTATAGCCGGGATATTTTTCGTCCACATCCATCAGGATGTTGCTGCCGCCACCTGCTGTGCCCGGACCAAGCAGATTGACCACCACGCCGGAGGGGTGCTGCATGATGATCGGGTGGCCGTGGTCATACCCGGCATCGGCGAGCAGTTTGAAGCCCGGGTTTTGATAAAACGCGACCGAGACATTTTTGTCGGCAATGCGAATACCGATGTGATCCACTTTGAGAATGCCGAGCATAATGAAACCCCGAGATTAGTCTGCTGATACCTTGTCAATCTAGCGTGATTTGGCCAATGTCACGCGGCAAAATTTATCCGTGAAACAGTTAATCCGGAGAGGTGAGCGGCGAGAAGCGCACCGGCAGGATTTCTTGGCTGTCGATGCGGCCATTTTCGTCTTTCTCCACCAGCAGGAGCTGCTGATCGTCTTCCAGGCCGGCGGGGATGATCATGCGCCCGCCCGGCTTGAGTTGCCCGAGGAGCGCTGGCGGCATCAGGTCGGGTGCCGCGGTGGCGATGATGCGGTCGAACGGCGCATGTTCCGGCCAGCCGAGATTGCCATCGGCGACGCGGAAATGAATATTCTTATAGCCTCGGACATCGAGGCGCCGTTTGCCTTCTTCGGCACGTTCTTCAACAATTTCAACGGTATATACTTCAAGCGCCAGCTCGGCCAAAACGGCGGCCTGATAGCCGAGACCGGTGCCGATTTCCAACACCTTTTGGTTGCTGTTGAGTTCCAGCAAATCGGTCATCAAGCCGACGATAAAGGGCTGCGAGATGGTTTTGCCAAAGCCGATGGGAAGTGGCGAATCGAGATAGGCGTAGAGTTTCATTTCCACCGGCACGAATTCGTGGCGCGGCACGCGGCCAAGGGCCGACATCACAGCCGCGCCCAGCATGTCCTTGCCGGTCTTGTCGGCGACCAGGCTGGCGTGTGAGGCAACCTGACCGACCATGCTTTGCCGAAGGGCGCTAAACTGGGCTTCAACCGGGTTCAGATTCGACATCACATGCTCCGGGAGCGGAATTTGTTGTTTTGATCCGGTCGCTCGAGGCGAGTCCGGGAATTGCTCCGATCTGTTATAATAACAGCATAATGCATGCCGTTCGGCCAAAAAAACTTCAGGGCAGGTGACATGCGAGCGCCTGTTATAATTCTCTGCCGGGATTGCGATTGGGAGGGCAGCGCTGAGCAAGACGATTCCCTGTCATGCCCGGTTTGCCGATCCTCGCGGACACTGCGTCACGTTGAGTTAGGCGCGCTCGCCATTGCCCATGTGGATTGCGATGCCTTCTACGCCACCATTGAAAAGCGCGATGATCCGGCGCTCCTCGACAAGCCGGTGGTGGTCGGTGGCGGTAAGCGAGGTGTTGTTACGGCTGCCTGCTATATCGCGCGGCGCTACGGCATTCGCTCCGCCATGCCGATGTTCAAAGCGCTTGAAGCCTGCCCCCATGCGGTGGTCATTCCGCCCGACATTGAGAAATACTCCCGGGTTGGCCGCGCGGTGCGCGAATTGATGATCGCGCGCACGCCATTGGTCGAGCCGCTCTCCATCGATGAAGCTTTCCTCGATCTCAGCGGCACCGAGGGCGTGCATGGCGGTTCTCCGGCGCGCAGCATGGCCGGGCTGGCGCGGCAGGTCGAAAGTGAGATTGGCATCACCGTTTCGGTCGGCCTCAGCTACAACAAGTTTCTTGCCAAGATCGCTTCCGACCTGGACAAGCCGCGCGGTTTTGCCGTGATCGGTAAATCGGAGGCGCCGGCTTTCCTGGCGGACAAACCGGTCGGGCTGCTGTGGGGTGTCGGCGCCGCCCTGCAGAAACGCTTGGCGCGCGATAATATCCACCGCATCGGGTCGTTGCGCAATATTCCGGAGGCCGAACTGGTGCGGCGCTACGGCGCCATCGGAACGCGCCTGTCGCGCTTTTCACGCGGCGTCGACGGGCGCACCGTCAAGCCCGGC
>JAPYQV010000070.1 GCA_029937205.1 Alphaproteobacteria bacterium | reverse complement strand
GTCGAACGCACCGATTTCCTGATGTGCATTACCCAAATTAGCGTGTGCGCCGGCGAAATCTGGGCGGACTTCAAGGGCACGAGAAAAATGTACCGCTGCCTCATCGAACTCGCGCTTCTCGAGCAAGACAATTCCCAAACTGTTGCGCGCTTCGGCGTAATCCGGTGCGGCCGCAATCGCGGCAGACAGATGTGTCATGGCCTCGTCGAAGCGACCGAGTTGATACATAACGACACCCTGATAATGCAGCGCGTCGGGATGCTCGGGGAAATTCTTCAATACCCGGCCAAATGATTTTTCGGCGCGTTTCAAATGGCCTGATTGCAAATGGTCCATGGCTTGTCGCAAAACCACGTCGGGGTGATTGCCGCCCCCGCTTCGCGCCAACTTGTTTTGCCGCCGCCGCTCGGCCCTGTTCATACCGCTGTTCTCCAAAGAATGGCGGTTTATCCCATCCGCCGCTGCCACACTTTCGTTAGTCCCTAAAAACAAACATGACAATCACTCGCCTGTGAAGGCACTTGATTTGCCCCTCTATCATAAGAGTTCAGAGTTCCATTATTCACAAATATCCCGGACAGATCACAGCAATGAACGCTCCTCGGACTTTTCGCGGCTTCCGCAAATATTCACTATACGCCTTCGGGGCAGTACTTGGCCTTGCGGTCCTCATCGCTGCGGCGTTTACCGCAAGACTTGCTGCCGGCCCTCTCTCTGTCGCCTTTTTGGGCCCGCGCCTGCAGGAGGACATCGGTGCGCGCCTCTATTACGCCTATGACGTAAAATTTGATGACCTCGAGCTGCGCTGGAGTGATGGAAATGGCAATATTGGTCTGGCGCTGGTCGGTGTACGAGTCGCAGATTACAGCCTGCAGGATATCGCCACAGTGCCGGAAATTATCGCCGGCCTGAGCCCGGGCAAGCTGCTTGGTGGCGATATGAGGCTTGCCGCGATTACGGTGGTGAGGCCCCGAATTCGCTGGATTAAAACGGCGGGCGGCGCCATCAAATTCGACATCGGCGCAAAAAAACCTGGCGATTCCGGAAAAATTCTGGAGGACTTCCTGATCACCTTGGCATCAGCGCCCGATCCCGAAGAAGGATCGGAAAATATCCTGCCCGACATGCGAATTATCGACGCCGATATCCAAATCGGCAACGAACTGGAAAATTCCACAGTTCATATTTCCGATGCCGATATCCTGATCGCACCCCATGCGGAGGGTGTTCAGAGTGCCTTTGATCTTACTGTTGAGACCGCCTCACAGCCGGTCAATATCTCTGCAAAAGATTTGTACCGAACGAAGGATCAGCAAATTGAACTGACCCTGAAATTTACCGATATGGCGCTGAATGGCCTTGGCGCCATGCTGCCCGGTGCGATCCCCGAAACGCTCTTGAATGAAGCGCTCAGCGGTACGGTCGAACTCGATATGGACAAATTCTTTTCGCTGAAGGCGGCAAATTTCGATCTCGACGGTGAAGCACTCAACTTGGCCGGCCAGGCCCGCATGGACACCAAGCTCGTGTCTCTGAGCGTCCACGGTGCTCTAGACGAATCTTCGCTCCTTGCGCTCGGCAATGCGTGGCCATCAGGCCTCGGTCACGAAATTGAAATGTGGCTCAAGAGCGGCGCCCTTGCGGGCGGACAGATCGCGCTTGTGGTGCAGGGTACCGTCCATCGCTTCGATCATACTCTGGCGTTTTCAGGAACGATTGGGCACCCCGAGACGCCATTCACTGTCTCAGGCATGACAGACAATCCGGTAATCGAAATTCCGGCAGAGCTATAATTGGAGAGTGGAATTCGAGCGGCGTAATTTTAACGCGCGGTCAGCCCGACATTAATAAATGGCGAATCCACCACGGATCCCATAATTATCATCAAGATTACAAACGCCCAAAATACATTATCGGCGATGAGTTGCAGGATATTTTTCATTTGCTGTGGCATGGCGTCCGTGACCTGCATTGCTGTTCGTCTTGCGCGAAGTGGCCTATTGTTAACACCGATGAGAAAACCCGACAACGTCTTTCAAGAACGCGGCGCACGCCAAGCGCCGCAATTCATGCCATGAACTTGCGTGATTTCCAGCAATCGCTCGACGGCGACGCGCCACCCGCAGATATCGACAGTCAAGCCGTTAAGGCCTTGTGGTTTGCCGCGAAGGGAGATTGGTCTCGCGCGCATGAGCTTGCCCAAAGCCAGGACGATGCGGCCGGCGCCTGGGTGCATGCCTATTTACACCGCGTTGAGGACGACATTCCGAATGCCCAGCATTGGTACCGGCGAGCAGGCAAGCCGCCGCACCGCGGCAGCCTCGCCGAGGAATGGAACGAAATTGTTTCCAACCTTATTTGATCCGCATCAAGAATCTATCTGCCGACAACCTGTACCAAGATCATGATGCCGCTTTTGGCGGCTGGATGAACTCAATGGTGATGCCGTCAGGATCTCGCGTATAAACCACCCTCCCGCCCTTGTTCGGCCCGCGATCGAGATCCTGAGGTGGTCCGAGCGGCTCGACGCCGGCGCTCTTTGACGCCGCGAGGGCGGCATCAATATCATCAACATCGAACGCCACATGGGCAAACCCGGCATCACACGGCCGAGACTCCACCTGCTTCCGACCCTCCGGTCCGCGATACTGGATCAGTTCCAGCCGATGGCCTGGCGCCTGGACATAAGCGACTTCAATATCGGCTCCCGGAATGGCCACCACACGCGCGATAAATTCGGGATCCCGTGGCGAGCGATTCAACAATTCAAAGCCAAGCACGTCGCAAAAAAAGCCAAGCGAACGGTCCAAATCAGACACTGTGAAGCTGGTATGATTGGTCGCCAAAACGTTGAAGCCGGTCATTCTCTATTCTCCCGTCTATTTAAGCTCGCTTTTGATGCCTGCGATTTCTTCATCGGCAGCGCGCAAACCCTGTGCCACCGCTTTTTCAAACCAGGCAGTCGCTTTCATAGGGTCGTGCGGAACTCCCCTACCCCGGGCAAATAAGCGGCCTAATTCGTACTGTGCTTGCGCCACGCCATCACGCGCAGCGCTCTCAAACAAGCCTGCCGCCGCCGCGGTGTTTTGCACAACGCCGCCGTGGCCTGTCAGATAAGTCCGGCCCATCCAATATTGCGCCAGTGCGCGGCTCTGATCCAAAGTCGCAGATATATTCTCTGCGACCGGAGACCCCAATGCAGCACTGGCCAAACGCACGGTTTGCAGATAGCTGCGCAAGGCCGCCAATTCATCAACCGCGCCACCCATGCCGTTCGCCATCAGCTCCGCTTCGGCAAAATGGGCCAGAATATGGCCGCCCTCGCTGGCCCAATGAAATGCCTGACGGGCCGCAACAAGGTCCCGCGGAACGCCGCGCCCATCCCGGCTGAGGACGCCTAAAATATAAAATGCCGCGCTATCTCCGTCGCTGGCGAGAATTCGCAGGCTTTCCAACGCCATGCTATGACCCTGAGCGGCTGCCGCCTGATACCAGTGTCGCGCCTGCGCCATATCACGGGTGGCACCAACACCGCCACGATACATATCGCCAAGCATGAATTGCGCCTCGGCATAACCCTGTATTGCCTGGTCGAGCAGAATGACCCGCCCTTCCGAGGTGCCGCTTTCCGCTTGGTTGCGCAACCACTCCGATGTGTTGGCGTGCTGCTCGGATTGTTCCTGAGCCATGCCCACGGTGCACAATAGCGCGCTAACAAGAACAAGCGCGCTTATACCCCTGCCGATTGGCCGCATAGCGTTTGCGTTTGGCCGTTTCAGCTTACGGCCTTCAGGCGGCGACTTCGAAACCGGCGAACATTTTTCCCCAGCCACGAACCCGGGTGGGATCGCCACCGGCGAGTTTCAACGCCGCCCAGAGAGACGCAGAAATGCTGTCAATCAGGGGAATTCCGGTTTCCCGCTCGATTGGCTCGGCCAATGGCGCGCCGCTAATATTGGTGCACATGGTGGTGATGGCTTGCGGTTTGCTGCCGGCCACTTGGCGTATGAGATCGCCCCAGGTATCGTCAGCGATTGCTGCGTAGTTGAACCCGTCGTCGCGCCCGAGATGGGCTTCACCCACACATTCAAAGCCGGCATCCGAGTATTTTGCGATAATTTCCTGCTGCACGTTTTTCAAATATGGCGTGACCAGGCCAAAACGCGTGACGCCTGCCTCGCGAAACAAGCTGGTTACCGCTTGGGTGGCGCTGGTCACGGGAACACCTACCGCGTCGCTGATCGCGGCACAGAGAGCCGCATCGCGCTCAACCCCGAGCCAGCCGCCCGACGTGCCGTTCCAACAAATCGAATCCACCTTGGCGTCCATTAAGAGCCGCGCAGCTTCGATCATCGGTTCCGCAGTGAATTGATCACCGGATTCCTCATCAAGAGAAATATGCGTGACCCTGACGCGGCTGAAATGGGCGGTAATGTCCGGTAAGCCGCTCAGTAACCTGTAAGTCACCGGCTCCAAAATCGTATTGAGCGAAGGCGTGATCATGCCGAGACGTATGCCCATATTTATTTCTCCCATTGGCGTACAATTCCACTACCGGAACATAGCAAGATTGCGCAACTCTTGTCGGATTCTCTGCTTCTCCCTGCCCAAGCGGCGTCATAATATTTGAATTTGATCATGCTGGAGTCGTTATGCCCCTTAATCTCACGACTTTCTCCATAACCGCTCGCGATGCTCGCGATGGTACCCTCGGCGTCGCCGTGTCCACCAAGGTTCCCGCCGTCGGCAGCCTTTGCCCGTTTGTTCGATTCGGCGCCGGTGCCGTGTCGACCCAGGCGTGGGTTAATCCCGGCCTCGGCCCCTTGATCTTGGATCGCCTGGAAGCCGGCGAAAGCGCGAGCCAAGCTCTCGAACAGGTCATGGCGGAAGAAGCGGACGCCGAACTCCGCCAAGTGGGTGTCGTCGACGCCAACGGTGGCTCGGCCGCCTTCACCGGGCGCGATACCGACGGCTGGGCGGGGCACCGAACGGGAGAAAATTACAGCGTGCAAGGCAATATGTTGGTCGGCGAGGACACGATCGCCGCTATGGAACAGGTTATTTCGGCAAACTCGGATCAAACGCTCGCCGAACGCCTGTTGCGCGCCCTAGAAGCCGGGCAGACCGCAGGTGGCGACCGCCGGGGCCGCCAATCGGCAGCGTTGATTGTGCGCGGCGCGGACGTCTTTCCGCTTGTCGATCTTCGTGTCGACGAACACAGCGATCCCGTCCACGAATTGCGCCGTGTCTACGAGGTCGCAAAAATTGAATTATTTCCCTTCATTAAAGCACTCCCGACGCGCGACAATCCAAAAGGTGAATTCGCTGCGGTGAGAGCAGCGATGGCGCCCAAAGAATGAGGCGGTACGGTGCTGCGATCATGCGCTCGGCTAACTTAAGTCCGATTGAATTGTTCTGGCCAACATCGCAACCACGATAATTTCAGCAGTGGGAATAACTAATGCTTGAACATTAAAGCGAATTATCGGATGATTTTCATCTTGCAAAATTACTTGAGGGGCGCAACACCATGAGCACTCCAGACTCTGATTCTTCTTCGGATTACGGCTGGCGCGATTCCGAAAGCGAAACCACGTCTCGCATTCCCACAAAAAAGGCGATCATCGCAATGGTTGTGATGGCGATTATTATGAGCTCGCCCTGGTGGGTGACCGCCGTCCCGCAATTTGGTTTCACAAACTAATACCAATTCGGGATAACTATCTCGTCCGTAGCGATTCGCTCAAGCCGTACACCTGCCAATACTTCAAATAGATCGGGCCAGCTCACACGTTTGGCCCGGTCTATTCGTTTGCGCCAGGCAGTTCATGGCTCACAAAATAAAACCGGGTTGTCGAGAGAAATCGACAACCCGGTTTAAATCTTAGCTAAGCATCCCCTCTAACGTCACGCAAACTAACAAGCGCGGCGCAAATAGAAGATTACCAGCCTTACTTTATGTCTTTATCACCTTCACTCAGCTGGAAAGCACTTTACGCCGCCAGAAGAGCCAGATGACGATGCCTAGGGCGATCAATCCGGCCAATCCGCCGTCACCCAATTTGTCAACAACTTGCACAATGTTGCCAACGATATCGCCAGGCAGGAAGTCTACTTGTCGTCCGAACAGTATCTGTAGAACGATACCGATCGCGATGAGCAACATGCCCACTTCGACAAGCTGTCCCATCCATTTTTTAACAGTATCCAATACGTCAGGCATGCCCCTACTTCCCTCATAATTTCCATGTTAATCGGGAGTTAAACTAAATAAATTGAACCCGATTTGTGAATCCGACTACATATTGTTCAGATTGTAAACAACCTATCTGAACAGCGATTCTTCACCGCAATAAAAAATCCGGTTATGATATTTTTTTGAACGGCTGATTTGGCTAGGTATTATTTTTATCAACAAAAAATTAACTAAATAATTACAATAAGTTACGATTAAAGATTGATTCGCCCGCGAATTCTCCAATTGCGTCGATATTGTGGCAATCCTACGCATTTGGTCGTTACGTATGGTCAGCGCCAATTTTCCATCAGAAAAATCAGTTCGGGCGCAAAATAGGTATTTCCGATTCGAAATCCGTTATTGAACGAATCGCCGCATTACGGCTCGGAGTGCGCTATTTTTCAGGCGGCGGGATGGCACCGGTGCGCTCAGTAATGAGACCGTAATGCTCGATCCGGCGATGGGCGTCAAAATTAAATATCGTCTCGCGGATATACCTTCCACGGTCAAGATCGCATTCGGCAACAATCACTTCATCTCCCTCGGTCATCGCTTGGACCACCATTTCTCCGGTCGGGGATATGATGCAGCTGCCGCCCATATGGTGCACGCCCTCTTCCATCCCCGCTTTGGCGCTAGCCAGCACCCAGGCGCCGTTTTGATAGGCTCCGGCCTGCATCGAAAGATGATTGTGAAACATGCCTAAATGCGGCGATTCCGTTTCTTTGAAGGGATTGGTGGTCGGCGTGTTGTAGCCGAGCATAACCATTTCGACACCCTGAAGGCCAAGAACGCGGTAGGTCTCCGGCCATCGCCTATCATTGCAGATGCACATGCCCATGACGCCATCCATGGAGCGAAATGCCTGAAAACCCAAATCTCCGACCTCAAAATAGCGCTTTTCCAAATGCTGATGCGGTTGGTTGGGTTGCGGCTCCGCGTGGCCGGGGAGGTGAATTTTTCTATATTTGCCCGATATTTCGCCGTTCCGGTCGACCAGGATTGCGGTGTTAAAATAGTGTGTGACACCGTCCTCCCCTGTCAGTTTTTCGGCATAACCAAGATGAAAACCAACACCCAATTCCTTGCCCACTTCAAACAGTGGCTGGGTCTCGTTGGATGGCATTTCGGTCTCAAAAAAGCTGTCGATTTCGTCTTGGCTGTCCAACAGCCAGCGCGGAAAAAATGTGGTGAGGGCAAGCTCCGGGAATACAACGAGTTTGGCGCCGCGCGCGTGGGCGTGGCGCATCATCGCGATCAGACGATCAATGACCTGAACACGGCTTTCATCGCGCGCGACCGGGCCCATTTGCGCCACAGCGGCAGTCAAGATTCTGGACATGTTCATTCCCCCGAATAAATTGATTTTTTGTTCCGCCGCTATGCTAGCGGAAGAATCCCGATAGGAGCAACTCGCTGAAACACTATTCGGGCTTGTGCAATAAAAGGCGGAATACACCGCCGCTTTGCGCGGGATTTTGGGCCATGAAATTCTCGTAGAGCATCAAATTTTTTAGCATCGGGTCGCTGGAGCAAATCGAGCGGTAGGCCGCCTGCATATCCGTCGTGGCAAATTGCCCGACAAGTCTCAGCCCGAGTTGAGAAATGGCGGCTTCGAGATCATCAGCGCTTGAACCGCCACGCTCTGCCACCGAGATCAACTTCAGGCAATTGCTCAAATCGTAAAATTGATGCTGCTGCCGCAGATACTGACAGGCGTCATCGCGGCCGTGGATAATGTCAAGCCGTGCGAATTGCAGGCTGCCCGCCGCTTGGCGCGCACCAAATTCAAAGGCCGAGCCTAACATTTCCGCGTGTTTTTTGCCGGCGACGTCCAGCCGCAACAAACCGCCAGGCGCAAGACGTTCCGCCAGGCCAGGTAACAAATTGGGCGATACGCTGCGTGCATCGATGAAATGAAACTGTTGCTCGCCTTCCCAGCTCGACAATGCCTCGCCAGCGGCAAACCTGATATTTCCAATACCGAGTTTGAGCGCTTTACGGGCGCCGTAGCCGAGGGCGGACACCTGCGTATCGATGGCGTATACCCGGCCGGCCGGAAATCGCAGTGCGAAATCAACGGCTTACTCCCCGGAACCGCAACCGGGCACAAATATTTCGCAGGCACCGGCACTCCAATCCGGCGGCGAAAATCCGGGTAACTGGCGTCGAAAATATGCCATGAGAGAACCCGGTTCCGGCGTCTCGTAATGCATCCAAGGAAGAACGACGCTTTCGGTTAGAGCTGCCTGCCCAAAACGCTCCACCCGGGCAGATTCGCCCGCCAATTCGCGCGTTTCCCTTATGGTGAGCAATACCAACCGCCCGGCCTCACCGCCGAGCGGAAGATCTAAAATTTTGTCGGCGCCGCTGTATTGCGCCAGGGGGCGATACATAGCGTAGAGTTGAAGAGCTGCACGCGTTGCTCCGGTCACATGGGGCTTTGCTCCCTGAAGAAGTTCGTTAAGCCGCTGTTCTTCACCCGCCAACAACGCCTCCTCTTCGGCATCCACCCAGATGACATAGCCGTTATTGTGATTTTGCAGGGCCAGAGCGGCGGCCAGCCTTGCGGCCGGAGTGGAAAGCTCCTCACTGCGATGGTTGTCCGTGAGGATTTGGCGGCGAAGTTTCGCGCAAAATTTTTCTATAATCGGATCTGAATTAACGCATTCCTGCAGCAGGCGAACGAACAGTTCGTCATTCGATAATTGCTCCTGAAGCGCGCCATCCTGTTCCGCATCAAGAGCATTAAATTCATACTTGGCGCACAATATGACCCCTGCCGCAGCAGCGATTTGTCGGCCGTTCATGGCGCCGGCATGAAAGGCGCCGAGAACGGCGGCCTCACAATCCCGCCAATTGCCCTGTTGAATAGCCGCCGGAGTTAATCCCCGCCGGGCGACGAATGCGGTAAGCGCGATGATATTTTCAACGTCCCGAGGCGCCACACGATAGGCCAGACTAAGTTCGGCGAAGGCATCCTCAAACCGGCCAAACTGTTCAAGCACAGTTGCCCGTGTGACTTTGGCGGAAGTGAGGCCGGGCGCCAATTCACAGGCTTTGTCGGCCAATAACAGCGCTTCGTCTGTACCACCACGGGCCAGGCACATGGCGGCCAAGGCACAGTATATGAGCGGCTGGTCCGTTTGTTCGCCCAATGATTCCTGATAGGCGGCAAAGGAACCTTCCAGGCGCCCTTGATCATTCAACACCGCGCCAAGTGCCGCGAGTGCGCCGGCCCGATGCTCTGGATCCATCTCCAGCGCCTCCCGGCAAGCGGATTCGCTCGCTTCGAGGTTACCGATGCGGCGCAGACGCTCCGCCTCGGCGACTTTGCGCGCCACCAGTTTCTTCCGATTTTCACTC
>JAPYQV010000069.1 GCA_029937205.1 Alphaproteobacteria bacterium | reverse complement strand
GGTATGCTCGGCCCAACCGGTCGAGCCGATAATGCCCCAGCCGATTTTTTTGCTTTTCTGTGTTTTCGCTTTCGCTGCCACTGTTTCGTTCCTCCCTATGCGCCCGCACGACGCATCACGCCGTCCCAAGGCTTTGAAATATCCGCCTGAACGCCGAACTGATCGAGTATCCGCGCCACGATGTGGTCGACCACATCCGCAATGCTTTCCGGGTGATTATAAAACGCCGGATTGGGCGGCAAGATGCGCACACCCATGCGGCTGAGACGCAGCATATTTTCCAAATGAATATCGTTGAGCGGCGTCTCGCGCGGTACCAGGACCAGCGGCAAGCGCTCCTTGAGCACCACATCCGCCGCGCGGTGCACCAGATTCTCGCCCATGCCGAGGGAAATTGCCGCCAGGCTATGCATTGAACAGGGCGCGATGACCATGCCCATGGTGCGAAACGAACCGGAGGAAATTGCCGCCGCCATATCGCCGGGGCTATAGAGATGGCTGGCGCGCGCGCGCAAATCGTCAAGCCGCAGCGCCGTCTCGTGTTCGAGGGTCTGCTGGCCCCATTTGCTGACCACAAGGTGCGTTTCCACGCCGGCTGCGGCAAAGGCATCGAGCGTGCGGACGCCCAATACGGCGCCACTCGCCCCGGTAATTCCGATCACGATCTTTTGCAAAAATCGATCCCCAATTATTTTCCCTACGCCGGCTCGACCGAGATAGAACTACAGCATAAGCGGGCGAACAATGGGGAATACGTCGTGAGTCAAGATTTTCAATTTGAACCATCCTTGTTCAAATATTTACGCGACCTGAAAAAGAACAATGAGCGGCCTTGGTTCAAGGCCAACAAGGCGCGTTACGAGGACGAGCTGCGCAGCCCGATGCTGCGCTTCATCGAGAATTTTGCCCCCCACCTGGAGAAAATCAGCGTCAATTTCCTGGCCGATGCGCGGCCCGTCGGCGGCTCGCTGTTTCGTATCTACCGCGACACGCGCTTCGCCAAGGACAAGACGCCCTACAAGACCCATGCCGGTGCGCATTTCCGCCATGTCCGCGCCAAGGATGCCCATACACCGGGATTTTATCTCCATATGGAGCCCGGCAACGTGTTTATGGGCGCCGGTATCTGGCATCCCGACAACCCTACCCTGACCAAAATTCGTGAAGCCATCGTGGCCGACCCGAAGCGCTGGAAACGCATCTCCACCGCCAAGGCGCTCAAAAATGCAAACTGCACTTTGGTGGGCGACAATCTGAAGCGCCCGCCGCGCGGCTTCGATCCGGCGCACCCGCTGATCGAAGACCTCAAACGCAAGGATTTTATCCTCGCTGTGAACACCAGCGAGAAAGATGCGCTTACGCCGGATTTTACCAAACAATTCGCCAAATTCTGCAAGACCGCCGCGCCGGTGAATGAATTCATCACCCGCGCGTTGAATTTGGAATGGTAGGCGGCTTTACGGCCTTCCGGCGCGTTGATAGGTTCTGACGGTTTTAAAATTCTGGGGTAATGGACTGGTGACAAATTTACAGGGTGGCGACGATGCGGGGCGCGTTGAAGCGCTGAAAAGCTTGCGGGCAACCCTCGATTGGCTGGGCGACGATGTGCACAATATCGAGAATGAAGTGGATCCGCTCATAGAGATGACGGCAATCACCAAGGCTTTTGACGGCTCCAAGGCGCTGGTGGCGAACAATATCAAAGACTATCCCAACACCCGCATGTATTCGAATCTCTATGCGACCCAGAAGCGCACGGCGAAGCTCTTCGGCGTCTCGGCATACAAGGATATCAAGCATAAAATTCTCGACGCCTACCGCAATCCGCTGCCGGCCAATTATGTCGAGAGCGCCGACGCGCCGGTGCACGAGACCGTCATTCTTGCCAGCGACATCGATCAGGTGACCGATATCCTGCCCATCGTTCTCCACACCAACGAAGACGGCGGGCGCATTTTCGGCTCGGGCTGCCATTTGATCGGATCGCCCTGGGTGCCCGACGGCGGCAATACCATCTCCATGTACCGCATGGCGTTCCGCGACAATCAAAAATACGCCTCGATCAATATGGTGCCGGGCGGCCAGGGCGACGTGGTGTGCAAGCGTCATCCCGGCGAGAAAATTCCCATCACCGTCAATTGCAGCCCGCCAGTCGGCGCCGAATTGATGGCGGTGGGAACGCTCAACCCGGTGATCTTCCCCGGCCAGACCGACAAGATCGGCATGGCCGGCGCACTACAAGGCTCGGCCATCGATCTGGTCAAGGCAAAGACCGTGGATGCCTATGCCATCGCCCAATCGGAATGGGTGTTGGAAGGCTATGTGATCGAGGACGAGCGCGTCTGGGAAACCGATCAGGCTGAACAGCTCGGGCGCCAGGGCGAAGCGCCGCTCCATCCGGAGTGGGCGCGCTTTATGGGCCGCGCCTACCGCACGCCGCGCGCCTTCGAGCTCACCGCGATCACCCACCGCAGCAAAAATCCGCTCTACTACACGCCACACTTCGGCGCCATCTGGTACACCATCCCCTTTGTTTGTGCCTCTATCTACGAGATGTGCGAGCGTATGGCGCCGGGCTTTGTGCAGGACGTGGCCGGCTTCACCGGCCTCACCACCTGGGGCGGGATCGTTGTTCAGGTGAAGAAACAGCGGCGCAGCGACGAAGGCATGCAGCGCAATATCATGGGTGCCATCATGACCGTGCACCGGGGGTTGCGGCTCTGCGTCGTGGTCGATGAAGACATTGATATCTGGGAGCCCGAGGATGTGCTGTGGGCGATCGAATCCCGCGTCAGCCCGCGCCGCGACATCGTCGTCTACAATGAATATGGCCGTGGTCAGGCGTTTCAGCCGTCGGAGTTAAAGACCGGGCAGATATCGGTCGCCGATGGCGGCCTCGGCATCGATGCCACGGTAGCGATGGACCAGAAGAGCAATTTCCAGCGCGCCGTCTATCCGGTGCACGAGATGGATTTCAGCCGTTGGTTCTCCGAGCAGGAGATGGCCGATCTGCGCAGCCAGCAGGACCGTTATTTCAAGTTCCTGGCCCGCACCGGATACGCCTGACACGGCAAACTCTCCAAGGAGACGCCCATGTTGACCCAGACCAAACGCTACGCCTACAGCCCGATTTCCCGGCGCGAAAAAATGACGTTTCCCGGCGGCAAGCGGTTGGCCGTACTGCCCTACATCAATATCGAACATTTTCCGGAAAATTTACCGGGCACGGCGACCTCTCCCCATACCACCGGTTTTGAACCCGATGTGCTCAATTATGGCTGGCGTGATTACGGCAATCGGATCGGCATCTGGCGCATAATGGCAGGCCTCGACAAATGCGGCATGCGCGCCACCGTCTGCCTCAATGGCGAGGTGTGCCGTGAATATCCGGCGATCATCGAAGAAGGCAACAAGCGCGACTGGGAGTGGATGGGCCACGGCCACAACAATTCGCAGTTGCTGCCCGGTCTGGACGAAGATGCCGAGCGTAGCCTGATCAACGAAGTCCTGGCGTCGATCGAAAGCGGCACCGGAACCCGCCCAAAAGGCTGGCTCGGCCCGTACGTCTCGGAGACCTACAATACGCCCGACCTGTTGGCCGAAGCCGGTATTGAATATCTCTGCGATTTTTGTTGCGACGACCAGCCGTTCGAAATGAACGTCAGATCGGGCAGTCTCCTATCCATGCCCTATTCGGTGGAAATCAACGATTTACCGCTGCTGCTGCATTTCGGCGCCTCGGGCGAGGAAATGGGACAGATGATCAAAGACAGTTTCGACGTGCTCTATGCCGAATCGGCGGGCACGGCGCGCGTCTTGCCGATTTGCCTGCACACCTTCATCGCCGGGCAGCCGTTCCGCTGGAAGCATATTCAGGCGGCGCTCGAATATATTGCCGGGCGTGACGATGTGTGGCGCCCAACCGGCGGCGAAATCAACGATTGGTACCGCAATAACCACCTCTGACCTCAGGCCGCCAGCATAACAATGGCACAATTCCAAATTTCACGGCGGGTACGCTTCGCCGATACCGATCCGGCCGGGATTGTATATTTCCCGCGCTATTTCGTCATGACCAATGATCTCGTTGAAGACTGGTTCGCCGAGGCCCTCCACTTGCCTTACCGGAATATCTTCGAGGAGGGCGTTCGGGCGGTGCCACTACTTCGCGTGGAGGCGAAATTCACGGCACCAAGTCGGCTCGGCGATATGTTGGACTTCTCTCTCGGCGTTTCCCGGTTGGGTACAAAATCGTTCAATCTGACAATTGCCGCCCACTGTGCGGGAGAGGCCCGTCTGTTGACTCATCAGACTAGTGCCTGGGCGCGCCGCGACGGTGGCGTCCTCAAGGCGGAGGCGATTCCGCCTGACGTACGGCTGCGCATGGAAGGGTTTCTTGATAATCCATAAGGGCTTACACCATTTCGCATTTAGCGCTAATGTCGCAAGCGTGAATCGGTTTGGTGGGGAAAATTGCTTTATTTGACGCGCAAGATTGGCGACGCGGTGGTGATCAACGACAAGATCGAAATCACCGTTGTTGAGGTTCGCGGGCGCTCCGTAAAGCTCGGATTCACTTTCCCCGAGGACGCGACGGTACTGCGCAAGGAAATTCACGAGAAAATTCTGTGTGAAAACATTGAAGCCGCCGGTGCCAGCGACGCACTCGACAATGTCGAGTTCGATGCGACGAAACTGGGCGACGGCGCGGCCAAATCCGACGGCTGACCACCCCCCAACGGGCATCAAAACGCGCCGAATTAAGCGATTATTAAGGTTAACACAGCGATAATCCTGTTTCAGAAGGGGCGGTCGAATCGGCCGCGGACCCATTCAGGATTGTGCTGTGACAGATTCATCTAAAAACGCACCCGACAGCGCGGCCGGGCAGTTGGTTGAGATCCGCGACGTGCGTTTTTTGCAAGATCGGCGCAGCGATGATCTCGCCGAGATGTTGTCCAATCTGGAAAACAACAAATTCATCCCGCTTGCGGCCCTGACCAGTGTCGCGGAAATTCTGACCTATCTTTATGACAAGGACAGCGGGTCCGTGCCGGCGGACAGCGAGTCCGTGCCGGCGGAGAGCCGCCCTTGAGCGGGACGGCCGAAATTGAGCGCCTGATCGGCAACGCACACGCCCATGTGACGGCCGGACGGCAGTGCCTCGCACTTGAGCAGCCGGTCAATCTGAGCGGACTGGAAGCCTTGGTCACTGAAATCACCGAGCAATTGGCAACGCTGCCGCGTGCGGCGGCGCTTGCCCAGCGCAGCGCCCTTATCGTGCTGTTCGATGATTTAGGTAAATTGGATGAAGCGGTCACCCGGCTGCACCGCGAAACCGGCGAGCAGCTCAAAAACATGTCGTCCCGGCGCTTTGCGACGACCGCCTACAATTCCCGCACCAACAAACCGTAGGCGGCGGAATTCGGCGTGGGATTTGACACCTATCTAAGATTTATCGTGATGCTAGTGTTGGTGATCGACATGATCGCCTTCATTGCGTGGCTGGTTCGCCGGCTCGGTCTGCTCAACCGCATCGCGCCCGGCTCCAACATCAGCGGCGGAAAACGCCGCCTCACGGTGATTGAATCCTGCACGGTCTGATCAGCCCCAATTGATTGGTCCAATTTGAATGTTAGTGCATGGCCGGCTTTTGGTACATCGGAACGATGGTTTCCGGGGCCGGTGGGCGGTACTCGCAGTGACGGTTTTCCTCTTCAGGCGGTCATACTCGGCTTTGGTGATTTGCTTATTCGGTCCACACCACCCCCCCAGACCCTCTTTAAAATAAATTGTTCCGTTCGGTCGCTTGCAGTAGTACCCTTTTTTAACGCGTTTACTGGCAATTCCCTCCTGCTTGGGCCTCTTTGCTTCACGTTTTTCAGCACGGCATTTATTTAACAGCTTAGTTTGTTTATTAGAGTGCATAAGTTGCTCAGATCCGGCATCACTACAAACAAAGTCTCCTTGAAAACACCCACGTGATGAGCCCGTTCGCCGGTAGAAATCGCCATACCTGTCAATACATAAAGTTCTGTTCTGTGCAGATCTATGTTCCGGGTCCTCTATCTTTGGGTCTTTCCTTGCGTATTGAAACTCATTGTCCTTCCAGACGCCCTCCTGAACTCTCCCATCGGCAAAGGTGAAGGTGCCCTGTCCGTTCCATTTTCCATCCCTGTATTCACCGACATATTTGCTCCCATCGGCAGTGGTGTAAGTGCCCTGTCCGTTGAAGTTGCCATCCCTGAATTCACCGACATATTTGTCCCCACTGGCAAAGGTGAGGGTGCCAAAACAATTAGTCCACGTGTTTTGGTTATAACTGCCGGGGCACTTAGGCAAACTCCACGCCTCTCCGGCACTGAACAGCAGCACAGCAAAACTGAGGCACAGAAGCACAGCGAGTTGTCTCATGCGGGAAAGTTTAATTGAATTTGGGGCCGAAGGGGAGTCGAGCACCAGGGAAGAGAGCCAAATGATCAGTGGTTCCTTACTGGCCTCGGCTGGCGCGCCAAATCGTTAGGGGGATTCTGGACATATATTTGGTCTAGATATGCTCAAATGGTGCCAAGGCGTTTCAGGCGGCAATACGGAGGGTTTTCTGATAACGTTACTTTAAAGTAAAAATTAATACCGTTGACTACGACCATTGTACGAGCGGCGAACGTGATGCAATAAGCTTTAGGAGAATAACATGACGACTGTAACCCCTAAAAACAGCGCGCTTTCCCAACAAGTTTTTGATGATATAAAAAAAACTAGGAATACTAATTATATAAATAACTTTTGGCGGGATCTATCACATAATGATGAAGAACTATATAATACATGGAGTGCATTAAAGTCCGTAATGTCTGAAGGAGAAATTCCGTACTTGTACAAAGAAATGATTTATGTTGCCGTATCAATTGCTAATAACTGCAATTATTGCATTCACAGCCACACATACGCTGCGAAAAAGGCAGGAATGACGGACGTTCAATATAAAGAGCTTTTAAGCGTTATACTTATGGCTAATAAAACCAATGCTCTGGCTACAGCTTTGGGCACACAAGTCGATGACGTATTAGACACCTCAAAAGAAGGGGAACTTAGAAAATGAGTGATCTAGGAAATGCAACAATCCATGATATCAGCGTTACACTTGGGACAGAGTCTATAGATTATCCCGGAGACACTGCCTATAGCAGAAATCTGATAATGAACTCAGGGGATTCCTTTTGTAATTTGTCTCGGCTAGAGATGAGTTGCCATAGCGGGACACACCTCGACGTCCCCTTTCACTTCTATGCTGATGGCAAAACGCTGGATGACTTTCAGGTGACTGATTTCATCAAGCGCGTCCACGTCATTGAAATTATGGATCCTGACAGGATAACGGCCTCCGAAGTTGACTGGAGCCTCATATCCCCGGGAGAAGGCGTTCTGTTCAAAACCAGGAACTCTAGAGAGGGACTTGTTAAGTCCGGGAAGTTTGTTTCTGATTTTGTTTATCTAAGCCCGGATGCCGCAAAAAAAGTGAATGAATGTAAAGCTTCATTGGTCGGTATCGATTATATTTCAATAGAGCAATTTGGCGTAGAACACTTTCACAGTCATCTTGAGGTACTAGGCCAGGATGTAATTGTTTTGGAGGCAGTAAATCTAGAGGGTATTTCAGAAGGAACGTACACCCTAATGTGCCTACCACTTAAATTGAGTAGTGCGGATGCATCACCAGTCCGAGCAATTTTGATAGAAGACTAGCGCGCCAATATGGCCAGGGGTTAGTTGTGCTTCTCCCACCACTCGGCGGCGAGGGCTTGGGGCCACCACCCACAGCAGTTACAAATCTTCTAGGAGCTTGGCCCTCTTTGCCGCCGCTTCTTCTTCGGTAATAAGACCCCTCTCAAAGAGCTTCTTTAACTTCTCCAACTTGGCCTCAAGGGGATCCACTACTGCAGGTTCTGTGTCCTGTTTTATTGTCGGTGCCGTTTCTTTCTTCTGATTCTTAATGCGATCATATTCAGCTTTGGTGATCTCCTTGTTGTTGTAACAAGATAGGTTTAAGTGTGGGTAGAGGTGTGGGTCGGTTTACTTTCGGGAATAAAAACCCCGGAAATCCGCGGTGTTCAGGGTGTAGCCCGCTTCCCATCAGCTCCACCAACACCATCGACTATAGCAAGATGGCGGAAGCCCGCGTTGTCTATGGTGGCCGTGGGGTGCTGACCGATATGCAGCAACCGCGCTATGGTGTGCAGCTATTTGATATCATCTACCCGTTCTAGAAAAGCGCCTCACCTGAAACGTCAAACCGGCCCGTCAGGATGGTGGGCCGGTTTTTCTGTGCGCGGCGGACAGCGTCCATCCTCCGGCTAATCGTCTCTGTGTGTTTTCTCGTGTCGTTCATGGAGTTCCTGCGCTTCGATGCTCAGTGTCGCAATGGGACGTGCCTCGAGGCGCTTAATGCTTATGGGCTCGTTCGTTTCCTCGCAATAACCGTAAATATCGCCCTCTATTCGAAGGATCGCCGAGTCGATTTTGGAAATCAGTTTGCGTGCCCGCTCACGGGTACGCAGTTCAACGGCACGTTCCGCTTCTGAGGCGGCGCGGTCGGCAAGATCGGCTTCTTGGATCGTCTCGGTTTTCAATTTTTCGAGCGTTATTCCAGTGTCGTCGAGAATCTCCGCCTTCCAGTCCAACAGATTCTGGTGAAAATATTTGCGCATCACCGGATTCATGAAGGGCTCGCTTTTTGTCGGCTTGTAGTTCTTCGGAATCTTTACAATTTTCTTGCGTGCCACGGCTACCCACTTTTCCCAAATTGAATCTTCCCAACGGGCGCGGAGTATAGGAATCAGAAGGCCGCTCGACAAGGCGCGGTTAACAAATTGATGATTCTTCTGAGAGCCAAAAAAATTTCGTTTGATCCCAGTGGGTTAATCCGGGGTTCGGGCTAGGCGCCGCGATCATATTTGGCGATCTCAACGCGTGCGCGCAGTTCTATCTCGTCCAAAATGGCGCGCAGCCTGGGATCGGCTGTCTCGGCACGGGTTGCACTTAGCTCTGCGGTCAGGCGGCGCAAGGCCTGACGCGGAATTCCGCCGGACAGTAGGCCAAGGCGAATTTTGTCCAAATATTCAAGAAGCTTTGAACTTCGCGCCATATCGGAAGAACCACGTCCGCCGGTATGAGAGACCTCCTGCAAGGCCAATACCGCATTGATCGGGACCGCTGGCGCACTGCTGCCGACAGACCGCAGAGCCACTGATTCGGCCACAATTGTCGGCGAAAATGATTGTTCGGTCGATGAAGCAACGTTCTTACGGCGTTTCGCCGAAGCGGCACGAGCTGGCCCGACCAAGGTAATTCGCATTTCTAGGCACCTGAAAACAGTCCTGTCATCCACAGTTTGAACCAAACAGCGTTAACAGGCGGTGAAAATTCGCCGCGCCTGGGCAGTATTTTCCGCCGAGCGGCATGGTTTGCCGCCATGTTTCGTCCGAACACCGGCTGCCCCGAGAAATTACTTATTTTTCAATTCGTTATCCGATAGCTCAGTTTGGCACAACATTCGCATAGCTAAGAAAAAGTAGTGCCTAAACGCCGATAAATGGACCAGAGAAATTAAATGAAGCCGCT
>JAPYQV010000596.1 GCA_029937205.1 Alphaproteobacteria bacterium | reverse complement strand
CGATACAGAAATAACCCATATTGAGCGGGCTGCTGACATCGGTGTCGTGTAAGTCGGAGAGGTGGCAAAAAAGCTGCATCAATCGTTCGAGCGGCACATCGCCGCCGGCCAGGTTGAGATTTTCTTCCACCGTCTCATAAAGAATTTCGATGGCTGGCGACCGGCGGGTTGCGGGAGACTGCAGCATGATTGGCCTCTTGCAGGACAAAGGAAAATGATGGGCGCGCGGCGCGCAGTTTACGCTATCGGACAAATTCAAACTAGGAATGCTATGGTTCCGAATACACGAGAAATTCTCCGGAGATAAGCGATGAACTTGAAGGAATACGCTATCCTTGATGCGACGGCGTTAGGCGAGCTTGTCGCCGCCGGTGAGGTGAGTGCCGCTGAGTTGGCGGCTACCGCCCGCGCGGGCTATGAAGCTCTAAATCCGACTCTCAATGCCATCATTGAGTTTTACGACGATGCGGAGACCGTACGCGGATCCGACAGCGGTATTTTTCCGGGTGTCCCATTTCTGCGCAAGGATGTCGGTGCCACGGAAGCCGGGCGATTGCAGGAGTTGGGTAGCCGGCTATTCAAAGGTTATCGCCCGACGGAAAACAGCTATTACATCGAGCGCGCCTGGGCTCAGGGGATACGCATCATTGGCCGGAGCGCCGTGTCAGAGCTTGCGACTTCGGGCTTTACAGAATCCATTGTGAACGGAATTACCCACAACCCGTGGAACCTGGCACGAACGGCCGGCGGATCTACCGGCGGCGGGTCGGCATCTGTCGCGGCGGGTATTGTGCCTTTGGCGCAAGCTTCAGACGGCGGCGGCTCCATTCGCATTCCCGCCGCATGCTGCGGTTTGGTCGGGTTAAACCCATCTCGCGGCCGGATCAGCGGCGGCCCCAACGATCAGGATTCGCTGTACGGATTGGCGCGCGAGTTTGTCGTCTGCCGATCCGTCAGGGATATGGCCGGCGCCTTGGACATGTTCGCCGGCCCAGCGCCGGGAGACCCTTTCGTTATCGCCCCGCCGGAGCGGCCTTACCGCGACGAATTGAAACAGCCCACGGGCGTTTTGCGCGTTGGCATGGCGCTGACAAAATGGGGGGAAACGGACGTCGACGCCGAAGTTTTGGATGCTGTGAAAAACACCGCACAGATCTTACAGAGCATGGGTCACCAGATCGAAGAATTCGAGGCTGACTTCGATCCAGAAGACATCTTGAAAGCGGTGATGGGCGGGTTTCATCTCGGCATTGCCTCGCTGGATGAAGCTGCGGCCATGATGGGGCGCAAGATCGATAGCGATACGCTTGAGCCGGTAAATTTGAAACTCTATGAATTGGGCCAGAATTTGCCCATGTCCTATGCCGGCGGTATTTTCGAGGCTATGCGCCGGGTGCGGGCGGTGGTTGGTATGGCAACCAAGGACTATGACATCGTGCTGACGCCGTCCTTGACGCACACGGCGCGCCCGCACGGCGAATATGTGACCACGCGGGACGATCTTTCCGCCGAGGAATATATGAAGGGCGATATCCGCCTTTTTCAATTTCTCGGCGTGTTCAACGTGACCGGCCAACCGTCCGTGTCGCTACCATTGGCGCAAGGATCCGACGGTTTGCCGATTGGCGTGCAATTGGCTGGCCGGCTTGGTGATGAGGCGACGCTGATTAAAGTCGCGCGCGATTTGGAAGAGGCAATGCCCTGGCACACTCGCCTGCCGCCGGTTCACGCCGGCAATTCGAATTAGACCGGGCTATTTTTAATACTTGTCGGTGGCTTCACGCTCTCGGTCATGATCCGTTCGGCTGGGAAATGCACTGTAACCGTGGTGCCCATACCAACTTCACTCTGTATGTCCAACGATCCACCGTGC
>JAPYQV010000068.1 GCA_029937205.1 Alphaproteobacteria bacterium | reverse complement strand
CGGCGGTGAGATCAACGTCACGCCGGGCGTGGCGCAGCGCAGGCGGGCAATTTCTTCCGACACCTTGAAGCCCGGCAGTTGGCCGCCTTCGCCGGGCTTGGCGCCCTGGGCCATTTTGATTTCAATCTCGCGGCAGCGGTTGAGATATTCCGCCGTGACGCCGAAGCGCCCCGAGGCGATCTGTTTGACCGCCGAGATGGCATTGTCGCCGTTGGCGCGCGGCGTATAGCGCGCCGGGTCTTCGCCGCCTTCGCCGGAGCACGATGCGGCGCCGATGCGGTTCATGGCGATGGCGAGTGTCTCATGGGCTTCGCGCGACAACGCGCCGTGCGACATGCTGCCGGACATGAAGCGTTTGCGAATTTCGGTGATCGATTCGACTTCTTCCAGCGCCACCGGCTCGCCGTGGGTTTTGAAGTCGAGCAGGTCGCGCACATGGACCGGCGGCATGTCGTTGACGCCGCTCGAATATTTTTTGTAGGTGGCGTAGGAATCACTGGCCAGCGCATGCTGCAGCATGTGGATCAGGCGGCCATCGAAGGCATGCACCTCGCCCGAGGTTCTGGCCTTGTAGAGGCCGCCGACCGGGAGCGTGGTTTGGGTTGTCTCGTGCGCCTTCAGGTGAAGCCGCAGCACGCGCTGCTTGATGCCCGAAAGGCCGATGCCGGAAATGCGCGAACTCATGCCGGGGAAAAATTCGGCGACCAGCGCGCGCGACAGGCCAACCGCCTCGAAATTATAGGCGCCACGATAGGAGCCGAGCACCGAGATGCCCATCTTCGAGAGAATTTTGAGCATACCCGCATCGACGGCGGTACGGAAACGCTGGCAGCATTCGTCCAGGCTGAGATTGCCGAAGAGGCCGCGCGCCTGGCGATCGGCGATGCTTTCCTGGGCCAGATAGGCATTGACCGTGGTCGCGCCGACGCCAATCAGAACGGCGAAATAATGCACATCCAGGCATTCGCCGGAGCGCACATTGAGGGAAGTGAAAGTGCGTAGTTTTTGCGTCACCAGATGGCTGTGCACGGCACCGGCGGCCAGGATCATCGGCACCGGGGCGCGCTCGCTGGAGGTATTTTCGTCGCTCAGCACCAGATGCACGGCGCCGCCGCGCACCGCGTCTTCCGCCTCGAGGCGGATACGGTCCATGGCTTCGGTTAATTCGTTGTGGCCCTCGCCGGCCTCGAAGGTGCAATCGATCCAGGCCGCCTTGTCGCCCATATAGCGCAGCATGGCGGCGAATTCCGCATTGGTCAGAACCGGCGAATTGAGCTGTAAAAGATCGGTCTGGGTTTCGCTTTCGCCGAACATGTTGCCGAGATTGCCGAGCCGGGTTTTCAGGCTCATCACGCCGTACTCGCGTAGCGAATCGATCGGCGGGTTGGTGACCTGGCTGAAATTCTGGCGGAAGAAATGATGCAGGCCGCGATGATGCTTGGAGAGCACGGCGAGCGGCGTATCGTCGCCCATGGAGCCGGTCGGCTCTTTGCCGTCCTCGACCATGGGCTGGAGGATCATCTCAAGATCTTCCATGGTGTGGCCGAACACCCGTTGGCGATGGTTCAGCTCTTCGGGCGCGTAGATCACCGGCTCTTTCTCCGAGCCGATCAGGCTGTCGATTTCGACGATCTTTTTGACCCACTCGCCATAGGGGTGGCGCGCCGCCAGCATGTCCTTGAGTTCGCGGTCGTGATAGAAGCGGCCCTCGGCCAGATTGACGCCGATCATCTCGCCCGGCCCGAGCCGGCCTTTTTCCATCACCGCGGCTTCGTCGATTGGCACCATGCCGGTCTCGGAACCGACCACCAGCAGGCCGTCTTCGGTGATCGTATAGCGCAGCGGGCGCAGACCGTTCCGGTCCATGCCGGCGATTACCCAGCGCCCGTCCGACGCGGCGATGGCCGCCGGGCCGTCCCAGGGTTCGATGACGCAATTGCAATAGGCGAAGAAATCGCGGTGTGCTTCGGGCATGTGCGGGCGGTGCGACCAGGATTCTGGCACCATCATGCAATGCGCCGCCGGCATCGGCCGCCCGGCAAAGACCAGCGCTTCCATCACCGAATCCATTGCCATGGAATCGGAGGCGTCGGGCTCGATGAGAGGAAAAATTTCGTCGTTATAGTCCTCGAACACCTCGCTTGCGGCGCGGGTTTCGTGGCTCTTCATCCAATTGGTATTGCCCTTGATGGTGTTGAATTCACCATTGTGCGAGATCATGCGGAAGGGCTGCGCCAGGCGCCAAGTGGGGAAGGTGTTGGTCGAATAGCGCTGGTGAAATATGGCGAAGCTCGAGATGAAACGCTTGTCCAACAGATCGGGATAAAACGCGGTGAGCTGCTCGGCCAGGAACATGCCTTTGTAGACCACCGTGCGGCAGCTCAGCGAGCAGATATAAAAATCCTTGATATGATGCTCGAGAGCCTTTTTCTCGATGCGGCGGCGGATGATGTAGAGGTCGATCTCGAATTGGTCTTCGTCGACGCCGCGGTCATTGGAAATCATCACCTGTTCGATTTCAGGCCGGGTGGCATTGGCCTTCTCGCCGATCACCGCATAGTCGATCGGCACCTGGCGCCAGCCGTAAATGCCGTGGCCGAAGCGGAGGATTTCGGTTTCGACAATGCCGCGGCAAGTTTCCTGCGCGCCGAGATCCGTCTTGGGCAGAAATATCATGCCAAGCGCGAGGCGGCCTTGCTTCGGCCGGTGGCCGGTATTCTCGGCATGCTCCTTGAAAAAATCCTGCGGTATTTCGACATGGATGCCGGCGCCGTCACCGGTCTTGCCGTCGGCATCCACGGCACCCCGGTGCCACACCGCCTTTAGCGCAGCGATGGCCGCTTCCACCACGTCACGGCGCGGCGTGCCGTCGAGCGTCGCGATCAGCCCGACGCCACAGGAATCATGCTCGTCGGACCGGCGATAGAGGCCGTCGCGCTCCAGCCGCGCGGCGTTTTCGCGCCAGTTGGCGGCAAAGCGCTCGCCGCATTTCGAATTGTTCCTTGCTGCCATGGGCTTTGCCTCAAACCGCATCTTCGAGCGGGATGGCGCGGGCGCCGATATAGCGGTGAATGGCCGCCGCCGCGTCACGCCCGTCGCCGATCGCCAGGACCACCAGCGAGGCGCCGCGGACGATATCTCCGGCGGCGAAGACACCATCCAGATTGGTCATCATCGAGCTCCAATCCACTTTCACCGTGCCCCAGCGTGTGACGTCCAGTTCCGGCGCGTCGAACAGGGTGGGCAGATCCTCGGGGTCGAAGCCGAGCGCCTTGATGGCGATATCGGCGGCGTGGGTATGGCTCGAGCCGGCAATTGGCTGCGGTGTCTGGCGCCCCGATGCGTCGGCCACGCCAAGATGAATGTGCACCGCGCGCACGCCCTCCACGGCGCTGTCGCCGATAAAGGCTTCCGGCGCCGAGAGCCAGGCGAAAATGACGCCTTCTTCCTCGGCATGGGTCACTTCCTGCAGCGAGCCCGGCATATTTGCCCGGTCGCGGCGATAGAGGCAGGTGACGGATTTGGCTTTTTGCCGGACCGCCGTGCGCACGCAGTCCATCGCCGTATCGCCGCCGCCGATGACGACGACGTTTTTGCCCGCCGCGTTCAAGCTGCCATCTTCAAAACGCGGCACCGTGTCGCCGAGGCCCTTGCGGTTGCTCGCGGTGAGGTAATCCATCGCCATGAAGATATTTTCGAGACCGACGCCCGGCACTTTGATATCGCGCGATTGGTAGGCGCCGGTGGCGATCAGGATGGCATCGTGACGGCCGCGCAGTTCGCTCAGTGTGGCGTCGCGCCCGACTTCGAAATTGAGATGGAAATTGACGTCGCCCTCAATCAGCAGGTTTGCCCGCCGTTCGATAATGCTCTTCTCCAATTTAAAATTGGGAATGCCGTAGATCATCAGCCCGCCGACACGGTCATAGCGGTCATAGACATGCACTTGGTAGCCTTGCTGGCGCAGCATGTCCGCCGCCGCCAGACCGCCCGGGCCGGCGCCGATGATACCGACGGATTCGGGCCGCTCGACGGTTGGATTGGCCGGCTTGACCCAGCCATTCTCGAACGCCGTATCGGTGATGTAGCGCTCGACCGCGCCGATGGTTACCGAATCGAAGCCCTTTTCGATCACGCAGTTGCCCTCGCAGAGCAAATCCTGCGGGCAGATGCGGCCGCATATTTCGGGAAAGTTATTGGTCGCCGAAGAGACCTCATAGGCCTCCTGCAGGCGCCCGGCGGCGGTCAACATCAGCCAATCGGGAATATTGTTCTGCACCGGGCAGTGGATCTGGCAAAACGGCACGCCGCATTGCGAGCAGCGCGATGCTTGCTCGTTGGCGCGCTCGGGCACGAAGTCGCGGTAAACCTCGTTCCAATCGGCGCGGCGCTCTTTGGGCTCGCGCTTGTCGGGCCGTTTTGCATCGATATCGACGAATTTAAGCATGCCGGCTTCCGTTTGCCCCCAAGATTGCGGTTTTTGAATTTCCTACGGCTGCCGGTTAAATGTCGCGGGCGCCGTGTGCGATGGCTCAACTTAGCCGATAATCTCAGCATTCGCGAGTAAAATCGCGATCTATGTCAGAAATACTGACATAGATCGCAGGAAGGCTTGCTGCAGATTAAAGCTATTAAAATGAAAATGTACAAATACTTATAATTAGTCCGGTTTTGAGACTGTTTCATGTGATTCCGACTTTACTGAATATTTGCGATTATCGCCCTAGCCGGCAGTGGTGAATTGCAAATTTCCCTGAAATGGCAATATGATAGGACGATCTGTACGAACTCTGCCGTTACAATTCAAAAATAAACAGGCTGTTGTCACATTGCTGTTGTTGCACATCGTCATCCTGGCGGTCGTCCAGGGCATTTCTGAGTTTTTGCCGGTCAGCTCGTCCGGGCATCTCGTGCTGCTGCCGAAAATCGCCGGCTGGCAGGATCAGGGCCTCAATATCGATATCGCCGTGCATGTCGGCACGCTGGGTGCGGTGCTGGTCTATTTTTGGCGCGATATCGTCGCCATAATTCTCGGACTTTTGGGTGGAAAACGGCGCGAGCGTCGTGCCGGGCGCCTGCTTGGGCTCTATCTTTTGGCTTCTCTGCCGCCGGTCATTGTCGCCGGCGGTCTGCTCGCCTATTTCGCGCCCGACTTTTTTCGCTCTCCTCTGATCGTCGCTTACACCATGGTCATTTTCGGCGTGATCCTGTGGATTGCCGACCGTGTCGGCATGACGGTTCGCCGCGTCGAGCACATGAATCTGAGTAGCGCGCTTATTATCGGCCTGGCCCAGATATTGGCGTTGATTCCCGGCACCAGTCGATCCGGCATCACCATAACGGCGGCGCGTTTCCTCGGATTTGAGCGGGCTGCCGCGGCGCGTTTCTCGATGTTGATGTCGATCCCGGTGATCGTCGCCGCCGGTGCTGTCGCCGCGCGCGATCTGATGCAGGCCGGGGAGCCGATAATCACCGGCGATGCCGGCCTCGCCGCCGCCCTTGCCTTCGTGACCGCCCTCGTCACCATCGCGGTCTTGATGCAATTGCTCAAGCGCATGAGCTTTTTGCCGTTCGTCGTCTACCGCCTGTTCTTGGGCATGGTGCTGCTCGTTCTCTATTACGGTTTCGGTTGGACGCTGGCGATTTAGTGGCGATTTAGGTCTGGGCGTGTGGCGTCGAATCCGTGCGGGCACGGCGAAAGCGGTGCATATAGGTCGGTAATATCAGTTCCGCCGGGCTGGCGGTAACACCAAGATCGCTTAACGTGAGGGCGTTTTCGGCGACCACATTGTCGGCGCGCAGCATCTTCGCCTGATCGGCGGTAAACGGCGGCTCGGGCAAAAATTGGGCGAAAAAGCCCATCATATCGGCGGCAAAGTAGGGCACCGGAACGAGCAGGCGCTTATATTGCGTCTCGCGCGCCACCAACTCCATCAGCTCGCGGAAGCTGTAGATGTTGGGCCCGCCCAGCTCGTAGGTTTTGCCGGCGGTATCCTGTGTTGAGCCGGTGACGATACGCATCAGTGCGTCGGCCACATCGCCGACAAAGACCGGCTGCATGCGGGTGGTGCCGGCCTCGATCTCCGGCATCATGTAGAGGCCTTCCATGCGGAATTTCAGCTTCTGGCGGATCGGGAAGAAGAGCGGCAGAATCGGCGAAATACGCGCCAGCGCGCCAAATTTATTAAAGAAATCATCTTCCGGACCGAACATCACGCCGGGCCTGAGGATGGTTGCTGCCGGAAAGGCATCGCGGAGCGCCGTTTCGCCGGCCGCCTTCGAGCGCGCATAGGCCGAGACGGCGTCCGGCGCCGCGCCGATGGCGGACACATGGACCAGCCGTTCCACACCGGCATTGGCGGCGGCGCGCGCGATGCGGCCCGGCGCCCGGCCATGCACTTCGGCAAAGCGCTGTCGGCCGCGCTCGGCAAGAATACCGGTCAAATTCACCACATCACTGGCGCCGGCGACGGCGCGGGCGACGGATTCGTCATCGCGCACATTGGCCTGCATCAGGCTGACTTGACCGACATCGCCCATGGGGCACAAAAAACCGGCAAATTCGGGCCGCCGGACGGCGACGCGTACCATGGCCCCTTGGCGCGCCAATTTGCTGATGACGTGGCGCCCGAGAAACCCGGAGCCGCCGAAAACCGTAACGATGCGCTTGCTCATAATGCCGCCGCTTTGTCCGTTGAAGCCCCTATTTAGGATATCTCATGCTGGGCTGCCAGGGGAAATATAGCACCGAACCTGTTGACAGGGTGAAACCGCCCAGGCTACCCAGTCAGCCATGGCCAATCATTTACACATAAACGACTTACCGCCCGGGCTCACCTTTGGCGATATCATTGCCATCGACAGTGAAGCCATGGGTCTGCATCCCCACCGCGACCGGCTTTGCCTGGTGCAGATGTCGCGCGGCGATGGCGATTGCCACATGGTGCATTTCCCGCCGCCCGGCGATTATGCGGCGCCTAATTTACGCGCCCTGCTGGGCGACCCGTCGGTGCTTAAGCTGTTCCATTTCGCGCGCTTTGATTTGGCCGTGATCGAGCATTATCTCGGCGTCACCTGCCAGCCGGTCTATTGCACCAAGATCGTCTCCAAGCTGGTGCGCACCTTCACCGACCGCCATGGTCTGAAGGATCTATGCCGGGATTTGCTCGGCGTCGATATTTCCAAGCAGCAGCAATCGTCGGATTGGGGGGCCCATGAACTCTCGCCCGAGCAGCAGACCTATGCCGCAACCGATGTGTTGCATCTGCATGCCATCAAGAAAATTCTCGATGAGCGTTTGACCCGCGAGGGGCGGACCGAGATGGCCCAGGCGTGCTTCGATTTCCTGCCCCACCGGGCGCGGCTGGATCTTGCCGGCTGGGACGAGGTCGATATTTTCCACCACTAAGAAGCGTCTTTGAATTTGCCCTCAATCGCCGGGCGGGTGCATCCGCACCCTTGGCTACCTCGTATTAACTCGGGCGCGCAGTCGCGCTAGTTATTTTTATGACCTGTCACCACTTGGCTGCCCTCAAATATCTTGCCAAGCGGAACCACCCTCCGGAATGCGCCTAGCATTCCGGCAAGCGCGACCGCGCGCCCGAGTTAATACGAGGTAAGCCGCCAGGGAGTCATGTGGAGCGGACGCGACCGCCCGGCGTTTGAGGGATCAAACCAAAAAGAGCGGACGCGACCGCCCGGCGTTAATTAATTAAGTATCCACCTTACTTTATTAAATTGCTTGCGCGCGCGACATGCCCTAACGCGTCATCTCGATTCCGGCCGATTCGATTTTGACACTGCCCTTGGGGCCATCCGTCACATAGCCGATCCGCTGACAGGCCTTGCCGTGGCCGCGCACGATATCGACCACCTGGTCCTCGGCCTCCGGGCGCACCACCAGACAGAACCCAATGCCCATATTGAAGACGTGATACATCTCCCTATTGTCGCTGCCGGTGATCGCTTGAATAAGCGCGAACAGGGCCGGCGGCTCGGGCAGAGAATCGATGACGAAGCCGACATCGGCCTTGACCCGTGTCAGGTTCAAAAATCCTTCGCCGGTGATGTGGATCAGCGCGCCGATGTCTTTTACCCGGGCCAGAATGTCGAGCGCCTCGGCGACATAGATATAAGTCGGGCGCAGCAATTCCTCACAGACCGTGCGGCCGAGAGCGTCGACCTGGCTATCCGCCTGATAATCGGCCAACTCGAACAGGGCGCGGCGCGCCAGGCTGAGGCCGTTGCTGTGAATGCCATTGCTGGCGATGCCGATGATCACGTCGCCGGCGCGTACCGTGGCGCCGACATTGATCTTATCCAAATCCACCCGGCCGATGGCGGTGCCGGCGAGATCGAAGCCGAGCCCCTCGCCATGGCCTTTGATGATGTCCTTGAGTTGGGCGATTTCGCCGCCTGAAATGGAAATGTTGGATTGCCGTGCGCCTTCCGCGAGGCCGGCGCCAATCGCCTCGAGCATGGCCGGCTGGGCATGTTCCACGGCGATATAATCGACCATGCTGAGCGGCGTCGCGCCGACGCATATCAGGTCGTTGACGTTCATCGCCACACAGTCGATGCCGACGGTGTCGTATTTGCCCACCATCTGGGCGACCAGCGCCTTGGAGCCGATACCGTCGGTGCACATGGCGATGCCGGTGCCATCGAGATCGATGACATTGGCGAAATAGCCGAGATCGAGCTGGACCTTTGCCTCGCTCAGCGACCATGTCGATTTGATATGGCCGATCAGACGGCCGAGCCCGTCCTCCGCTTGATCGGTATTGACGCCGGAGGCTTCGTAACCGGGAGAAGTTGGGCCGATAGGGGAAGAGTCACGCGACGCGGCCATCAATATTGTCCATTGCTTGTTCGAATCCCGACACCACTATGGTTACTAGGCTTGCTGGAAAGGTGCAACAATATGGCGTTTTATATGAGCCGCAGACTGATTCTCGCTCGTCAGAACGGTAAAAATGGTTAAATTCCCACTGTTTTCCCACTGTTTTCCCACTGATTTCCTTGCGGAAGCGGTTATGTTAGCTGTGTCGGGTGGAATCGGTCCGCTCGCGGCCGCGGATTAAATATTGCGAATGCCCAAAATGAATGCGCCTTCAAATAATTCGGCTCCCTTATCCGCCCATGGCGACAGCTCAGAGAATCCCGATTTGGCCGCCGGGCGCCGGGTGTTGCAGTTGCAATCTCGCGCCCTCGCCACTCTGGCTCAGGAATTAGACGCCAGTTTCGCCGAAGCGGTGGAAATTCTCGACCGGGTCACCGGACGCATCGTGGTTTCCGGCATGGGCAAGAGCGGCCATATCGGCAACAAGATCGCCGCCACCCTGGCTTCGACCGGCACGCTGGCGATCTTCGTGCACCCGGCTGAGGCCAGTCATGGCGATCTCGGCATGATCACCAGCGAGGACGCGCTGCTGGTTCTGTCGAATTCGGGCGAGACCACCGAGTTGAGCGACATGCTGCATTTTTCCAAGCGCTATAAAATTCCCATGGTCGCAATCGTCGGGCGCGCCGGCAGCACATTGGCCGAAAGCGCTGACGTTGCCCTGGTGATGGCTGACGAGCCCGAGGCCGGCACGCTCGGCTTGGCGCCGACCACCTCGACCACCATGACGC
>JAPYQV010000595.1 GCA_029937205.1 Alphaproteobacteria bacterium | reverse complement strand
ACAGTTGGCGCAGAGTCCTTGGTAATAGGCGCGACCGTGAATCGCGTCTCCGACCTCTGGGTCCACGTCGGCCAAGTCAGCGCCGGGCTGTTCCCAGCCCCGGATGTGCGCGACAATTTTGTCTATTTCCTCCAGCGACAAGCCGTCAACAGCAGGACCCCACGCGGGCATGGATGTATCGCTCCGTCCGTGATCGATGATGTGACGCAGGTAGTCGTCGCTGGCCACGGCCAAGGTGTCGGGGTTATTCAATGCCGGTGTTCGAATGCCGGGCACCTCGCTTTCGCGACCGTCTTGACCATGACACGCCGAGCACAACTTCTCATAGAGTTCCTGTCCATCCGGAGGCGTGGGAAGTGCCATATCCACCGGGCGCTTCACGGCATAGCCAAATGGAATATCTTTCTGTCGCAAGGAAAGTGTATAGGCCGTCAGCGCTTTGGCGTCTTCGGGCGAAAGGCCCATATCCGGCATCGTCGTGCCCGGCGAAATCTCCGCCGGTTCCAGGAAATGCCGTTCCAACCAAGCGGCGACGGTACGCTCTTCGCCTTCGACGTGCGCAAAATCGAAATCATGCTTCGTTTTGTTGCCTACGAAGCTGATGTCCGGGCCAATCGTTCCGCCCATCCCATCGATCAGATGGCAACCGAGGCAACCGCGCGTTTCGGCCAAATGTTTTCCCTCGGCCACAAGCCTGCCTGAGAACGGCGTTTCGTCGCCTGCCGCGAAATCCGAATAGACGAGATCCGCGTCGTGACATTGCGCGCAGGACGAATACACAAACTCCGCTTCGTGCAACGGATACAACCAATCATGAGTGAGCCCATGCGCCGCGACCGTTTCGGTGGCTAAGCCCTGGCCCTCGTGGCAGATCGTACACCCAAAAGTTTCCGGCGGATGCTGCTGAAGGAATTCCCCAGGGTGCGTCGTAAAAGGCTGCTCCTCTCCGGTCATGCGTGGATCCTGCACACCGGTGTGGCACGTGATGCAACGATCCGTCACCGCAAGCGCGGGCACGACATTCTGCTCGATCTGGGAAACTCGGAATCCCGCAAGGTTTCCGTCCTCCGATTTCTCTTCGAGAATCTTGGCGTATTCCGACCGATATCCGCGCCACTCTGGAAAGACGTTTTCAATTAGCGCCGCGCCGATCAGCAACACGAGCGTGACCGCGCTTACGCCTGCCAACAGAACCTTCGTGCGCCGATCATAAGCTTCCGCGTCAAATTTAGACATGGCTCATTCCATTTCGCGCAAGTTCGTTGGCGCCTGAACCGCCGTTTAGCCACAGGGGGAACAGAGAGCCCCGAGATTGGATAACGCCAAGCTCTCGAGTCGTCAATATGTTGTAGGACTGCGCGGTCATTATTTCTCTGTGTCCTCCGTGCCCTCTGTGGCAAATCAGTGCGTCGGCCATTGGTCTCGGCTCCAGTAGAAATCCCAATTCGGGCCGCGCAGATACGTGGCGACATAGGTCAGAATCACGAAGCCGGCCAAGAAACAGGTGAACAAGGCGATAGCGCCCAACCGGGTCGACTGCGTCCGTTTCACCACGTAGATGGACCACGCCGCGTAGGCCAAAGTCAGCAGGCTCCCCGGATTGATTACGATGATCCACAGCTGATTGATATCGGGGAACCAGGTTCGAAGCCATCCGTATTTCACCGGGATCGCCACTGTCATGATGGCCGCAATGGAACCGAAGATGACCGACGCTACCGTCGTGCGCTTGCCGCGATTTCCGCTGAACCAAACACCGCTCGGTTCTGGTTCTCGATCCAGGTACGGAATCAACGCGAGTCCGAGAACCACAATCCCCGGAATGACAATCCCGCCGACGAAGGCCGAGTACGAGACAATCTCTTGCAACCCCAGGAA
>JAPYQV010000594.1 GCA_029937205.1 Alphaproteobacteria bacterium | reverse complement strand
ATGATAACCAGGACCCCTGATCATTTTCTCGATATCACGAAGGACGTCTGCCCGATCACTTTCGTTAAGACTAAGCTATTGATTGAAAAGGCAAAATCCGGAGACTTCATTGAAGTGTTATTGACCGGCGGAGAACCAATAGAAAACGTTCCAAGGTCGGTCAAAGAAGAAGGCCACACGGTTATTTGTCAGGAATTTGAAGGCCTCGCCGACGATGGCCGCGAGCTTTATCGGCTCCAAATCCAGAAGGGTTAAGGGGACGCTTTTGGCGTGATGCGGTAAATCAGCGCATCCTCGGCTGCTTGGTCTTTATTTGCGGCTTTATAGTAATTCTTTCTGCGCCCCTGGACCTCGAATCCGGCCATTTCGTAAAGTGATTTCGCTGCCTGGTTGCTTTCTGCGACCTCAAGAAATAGCGATTTAACGCCCGATGCCTGACATCGCCTGAGGCATTCGGCGATCAGATTTCGGCCCATACCGCGCCGGCGCGCGTCCATAACCACACCGAGGCTGAGGATTTCAGCTTCATCAAGTGTCGCGCGGTAGATCAGAAAACCAAGCGGCTGGAGGGCGTCGCCTTCGGCCTCACCTGAATCTTTCGCCGACCCCTCGATGATAAATGCGACCGTGCCGGGCACCGCGAGTGTCGCCGCCGTCGAATCTAGGTCCCAGGCGCTGTCAAAACAAACGACGTGCAGAGCTGAAATAATCGCGGCCGCAATTGGCCCGTCGTTTGGCCCAAAGACCGAGATCGAATTCACGCCGTTCTCACCGGAAGTTTTGCATCCGGCCGCCGCAGGTAAAGCGGCGCGGGCGGCACCCGAAAGGCGTCCGCCCCCTTGTCGGCAAGATCGATTGCCGCGAGTTGGGCTACCTTGCGAGCATCCGGATAGGGCGTGGGATTGCCGCCCGGCCCCGTACCAATTTCGAACTCTGACTTGGCCAATATTTCCATAGCGAGGTTCGCGCCGGTGCCGACGAGTACAACCGCGCCCAGCGGCATATGGTCGTGGAGCTCTTCAAGAGGGAGTTTTTGCGGTTCTGAGAGCGCTTCAAGATCATTTGTAAATGCCTGGAAATAGACCTCGTCACGGCGCGCATCGATGACCGCGCCGATATTGGTGCTGCCGCTCGCTTCAAAAGAAGCGGCAATCGCCCGCAACGTGCCGATGCCGACCACAGGCCTCTTGTGGGCGAGGGCAAAGGCCCGAACTGCCGAAAGCCCAACCCGAATCCCGGCAAAGGTGCCGGGCCCGATGGTCGCCGCAAAGGCGTCGCAGCCCTCAAATCTAAAATTAGTATCGCGGCGGAGCTCCTCGACCATTGGCAACAGCGCCTCCGCATGGCCCTTTTCAAGCAAGCGAAAGCGCGAGCCGACAATCTCGCCGTCCCGCCAAAGGGCGACGGAGCACGCCGCCTGCGCTGTATCGACCGCCAGGATCTGCATCGCCGTTTCCTATCAGCTTCTTCGGGCCCCTGCGACCCTGAGCGCTCTGTCGGGCCTCAAACGGCCTTCAGTCTCTCCACGGAACTGTTTCTTGGTGCCTTCATGCACGAAACTATTTCCGCGGCTGATGAATTTCCTAACTAATTTGGTTAATAAGGGGGCGCGTAGTATTTGGGCACGAACGTATTTGAGGACCAGCATGAAGGCCTTGGCCAGCATGAAACGATTGGCAGCGCATTCCAGCCGAATTCGCGTGAGCCTCGCGGGCATCGTCATGCTGTTTGGAATCATGCTGCCTGAGATCGCGTCTGCCCAATCCGGCGCTGTCGTCATCATGTATCACCGCTTTGGCGAGAATGAACTCCCGTCGACGAACATTCGCCTCGAACAGTTTGAAGCCCATCTCGACGAACTCACCAGCGGCAAATACACGGTCCTGCCA
>JAPYQV010000067.1 GCA_029937205.1 Alphaproteobacteria bacterium | reverse complement strand
ATGCGGCCCTGTTCGGCCATATCGTCGCATTGAAACATCGATCGGGTGAACATCAATTCCCACACCAGGGCGGCGGATTTGCCCTGCAATTTGGAGATGTCGACCTTGTCCGGCGTTTCGACGATCGTGCCGATCTTGCCCTGCGGTGCGACAAGCTCGCACATCGCGTCCCAGTGCAGCGAGGTGTCTGCGTACTGCACGATATAGCTGAACGCGTCGTGGCCGGCCGCCTTCGCCTCGTTGACCAGATCCTTGTGGTTGACGATGTCGTGGGCGCCGAGCGAGCGGCACCACTGCGCCGTTTCCGGTCGCGAGGCCGTGGCGACGATGTTCAGATTCGTGAGTTTCGCGGCGAGCTGGATGGTGATCGATCCAACACCGCCCGCGGCGCCGATGACCAGCAGCGAGCCGCCGCCCCCAGCGCCGCCCCCAGCGCCGCCCTCAGCGATGCCCATCCTGTCGAACAACAGCTCCCAGGCGGTCAGGCTGGTGAGCGGTAGCGACGCGGCTTGGGCGGGCGCAACCGAACGGGGCGCGTGGCCGACGATGCGCTCGTCGACCGTCTGGAGCGTCGCGTAGGAGCCCTGACGCGTCGCGTCGCCGGCGTACCACACCGTATCGCCGACGCCGAACAGCGAGACCTCGGCGCCGACGCCGCGCACCACGCCTACCGCGTCGTAGCCAAGGATGAACGGATCGACCGGGCCGTCGGCGGCCACGTGCATGCGGCGCTTGGCGTCCGCCGGGTTGATCGCCACAGCGTCGATGGCGACCAGCAGGTCGCGCGGGCCGGGAACCGGGTCCGGCAGTTCGATGTCGAACAGGCTGCGCGGCTCATCGATCGGCAGCGAGTGGGTGAAAACGACAGCTTTCATGAAACAGTCCTTTTGTGCGCGGATGGTGGGGCAAGAATCATGCGTATGTAGGCGATCCGTCAGTCGCATTCAAGGCGTGGCGTCGCCCCAGCGTCATCAACCTCTCGATAGGTCAGCAATCCGGCTTTAGGTCGCTTGCGCGGCACCTGCCTCAAGGGCAGCAAGCCAGCGAATCACGCGGCGTTTGTTGACGCCAAAATCTTCCATGCCATAGCGCGCCTTGCTCGATAGCATGAGCGTCGCACCACCATCCTCCAAAGCGATAATGTCGGCCACGATGTCATCGGGAAAGCGCCAATATTTGGTTCGCTGGACGAATGCCAAGTGATTCTCTTCGGGAGATTCCGACTGCAATATGGTACGCGGCTGGGCCAATGCGGTCTTTCGCACCAAGGTATAAAGCTCGGCCGCGCTACAAGTGAAGGTAGGGCTTATGCGGTCGGGCCGGTGCGGGTTAGAATCAGCCGGCGCGGCGACAAAATGGTTGCGCGGGCGTCTCGCTGTCATGTTTTTCATGGCCGCATATTAGATATTATCGAGCGAATGGGGGAGAAAGATGTTCCGGGGATTCGAGCACGACAAAATCGATGCCGATGGGGTCGAGATAAACCTGGTGCGTGGCGGCTCGGGGCCGCCGCTGTTGCTGCTGCACGGCTACCCGCAGTCGCATGTTATGTGGCACAAAGTGGCGCCCATTCTGGCGCAGCACTTTACCGTGGTGGCAACGGATTTACGCGGTTATGGCGACAGCGCCAAGCCGGAGGGTGGCACCGACCATGCCGGCTACAGCAAACGCGCCAGCGCGCGCGACCAGGTTGCGGTCATGGCGGCGCTTGGCTTCGATAAATTCGCCCTCGTCGGCCATGACCGGGGTGCGCGCGTCGCCCACCGTTTGGCGCGCGACCATCCCGAGCGGGTGCAGCGCCTCGCGGTGATCGATATCGTGCCGACCTATACCGCCTTCGCCGGTACCGATAAGGAAAAGGCGATGGGCTATTACCATTGGTTTTTACTCAGCCAGCCGTTCGATCTGCCGGAACGCCTGATCGGTGGAGACCCGGTATATTTTCTTCATTGGTGCCTGAAGAGTTGGGGCGGTGGGAAATTGGATTATTTCGACGCCGAGGCCATGGCCGAATATGAGCGTTGCTTTTCAGACCCGGCGGTGATTCATGCCAGCTGCGAGGATTACCGCGCCGGCGCGACGATCGATCTTGAACATGACACAGAGGATCTGGCGCGGAAAATCACTTGCCCGACCATGGCGCTATGGGGAAATCGCCATGAAGAATGGTATGACGTGGCTGCGGTGTGGCGCGAGTATGCCGAGAACGTCACCGGCGGTGTACTCGATGGCGGTCATTTCCTACCGGAAGAAATGCCGGACGAAGTCGCCCGGGCATTGTTCTTTTTTTTCCGCGTTTAAGGGGTCCCGAGAAAGTGAGCCAACGCCACGGCGCCGAGCACCGGCACACAGCACACGGCCGCTAAAATGATGGGCGCCGCGGCATTGGCGGCGCGGCTGTCGCCGAGATGCATATGCTTGGCGGCCATATCAGCGAAAAAGACCAATACCAGGAGGCCGAGAGCCGGCAGACTGATAGCCGGTTCGTGCAATGCCGCGATCCAGGCGAGCAGAAACAGCGTGCCGCCGGCGCCCATCAACAGGGTCGCACCATAGGGGAACACATTGGTCGGCCAGTTCCATAACGTGAAGCCGAACAGCGCGGCGGCAAGCGCCATGGCGAGGTGGGCAATGTCCGGGGCGCCGCCGAGCATGGCCACGGCAGCAAGACCGAGCGCTGCGATCAGCAGCTTGACCACTGGATTGAGGCCTGCCTCGCGCTCCGCCTCGAGACGCCAGAGAGCCGCAACACTGGCGAGCCACAGGCCGGCGAGACCAACCAACGTCCACAAGCCGGCTGTCTCCACGCCCGGATGCTCAAGCCAATAAAGCAGGGCGCCGCAGCCAGCCGGGAACAACAGCCAGCGCAGGAACGGCGGCAGGCGCCCAAAATCGAGCAAAAATCCGAGCACCAGGCCACCGGCCGCGCCGTAAATCAGCTTGTCGAAGAAAGACAGCGGCGGCAGCGGCGGGATCGCGACAAACAGGAAATAGACCACACCGAAGCTCAGGGTTACGGCGGCGCCGGCCACCCGTGGCCCGTGATTGCGGCCATTGGCGAGGCGGACGGCGCCGGTTAAAACAAAACCCAGCACGGCAGGCAAAAGCGCACTTTGCACCGCCACTTGGTCGAAAAATTCGGTTTCTATTTTGGCCTCCCGGAAAAGGTGAAGCGAAGCTGGATATTAAACTGCCGGGACACATATTTTACTGTATGTCATCCCGGTACGCATTCGATAAAGCCCGGTACGCATTCGATAAAGGAAATAGCGTGGAATTCATCGTTCGGCCCGATCCTGACGACAGCAGACTGACGCGCGACATGCGTGGGCTCGACCAGGACGGCAAGGAAATCGGACTGCGCGTGATCGAGGAGCGCCCGCTCACCATTTTCCTCAATGCACAGGAGATCGTCACGGTGATGACGATCCGCGATCATCCGGAATATTTGGCGCTGGGATATCTCCTGAATCAGCGCATGCTGCTGCCCGACGATGAGGTGACGGCAATCGATTATGAAGAGGATATCGAGACCATTGTCGTGCGCACCCGGCGCAAGACCAATTACGAGAAAAAGCTACGTAAGAAGACGCTGACCTCGGGCTGCGCACAGGGCACGGTATTCGGCGACCTGATGGAGCATATTGAAGACATCCAATTGCCCAAGGACGCGGTGATTAAAACCTCCTGGCTCTATAGTTTGAGCCACAAGATCAATACTCAGCCCAGCCTTTATCTGACGGCTGGCGCCATTCACGGCTGCGTGCTCTGCGAAGCGGATCACCCGCTGGTCTATATGGAGGATGTCGGGCGTCACAACGCCATCGATAAAATCGCCGGCTACATGTTTCAAAACGGCGTCGGCGCCGAAGGCAAAATATTTTACACCACCGGGCGGCTGACCAGCGAAATGGTGCTGAAGACGGTGCAGATGGGCATTCCGGTACTGATTTCGCGCTCGGGCTTCACCGCCTGGGGCGTGGAGTTGGCGCGTAGCACCGGCCTCACACTGATCGGCCGGGCCAAGGGCAAGCGCTTTATTGCCCTCGCCGGCGAAGAGCGAATTATTTTCGATGCCGATGCGCGCGAGGTGGCGGATGAAGCGCGCCGCCATCGCCGCAAGGGTAGCAGCGCCGCCTGAGCCTCCGCCCGATGAAACTTGAACTGCACTGGCAGGGGCCCTACGGCGCCGGGTTGTTTCCGGAAGACGCACCGGATTATGAGGAATTACTGCGCGCCGGCGTTTATCTCCGTGTAAAGCGTTATGCCAAGGGCCGCAGCGTTGCCTATGTCGGTCAGTCGAAACAAGTGTTGGCGCGCATCGACCAGCATATGGGCGCCGTGCTCAGCCTGACCCATACGCTGCGCGACGATGATGGCCTGGTATGTTTCGAGCCGGCATTCGATGCGCGGTTGCGCGCCTTGAACGATATCGATCGCATCGCCGCATTGGCCCTGGCCGAAGCGCGCCGCATGCGCTTTTATTGCGCCTTCTGCGAAGACGGTTTTGACAGCGATTATCTCGGGCTGGTGGAGTTTCTCTTGATGCAGCGCATCGCTGACAATGGCGAGGCGGAGAATGTCAATCAACCAACCGTATCGGAATTTGATACGGAGGTAATTGTGGAAAGCGATTATTCTGTTCTTGCCGGAGAGGATAAGAATTTGCTGCGCGGTTTGATCGGCGACGCACCGCTGGTCGTGGAGGACGGCTTTGACTGAGGCAAATAAAATTGCCGGGGTGCTGCTGGCAGGCGGTTTGGCGCGGCGCATGGGCGGCGGCGATAAATGCCTGCGCCCGCTCGCCGGCGAGCCGATACTGACGCATGTCTTGCGGCGCGTGCGTTCCCAGGTCGGGCCGCTGATGCTGAACGCCGCCGGAGATCCGGCGCGTTTTTCAGAATTCAACTTGCCCGTCGCGCCGGATGTGATAGAGAGTTATGCTGGGCCGCTCGCGGGCATTTTGACCGGCATGGAATGGGCGGCGGAAAAAGCGCCCGAATGCGCCTGGCTGGCTAGCTTCGCCACGGATGCGCCGTTTTTGCCCGAAGACCTGGTTGCGCGCATGGCGCGCGCGATTGCGGCGGAGGGTGCGGACATGGCGTGCGCCGCCTCGAAGGGCCGTGCCCATCCGGTATTTGCCCTCTGGCCAGTGGCACTGCGAGGCGCCTTGCGACAGGCAATGGTCGAGGAAGAAATACGCAAAGTCGATGCCTGGACCGGACGCTACAAACTGGCAACAGTCGAATTTGCGGCCGAACCGAACGATCCCTTTTTCAACGCCAACCGCCCGGAGGATTTAGCCGAGGCGGAGCGCTTGATGCGCCTGAAAGATTAGGGCGACGTCAGAGTGACGTAACGTCCGAATGGCTTCAGGGCGCGCACGGCAGCGCCTTCGGCGACGCGCTGGGCGATTTCGTCCGTATCGCTTGGAACAAAACCGGAGAGAATATTGATGCCGAGATCGAACAGTGCCGGCGTGAGCGGCGCGCTCGGTCCGATCAGTGCCGTGAGGGCGCTCGCCGGTGCCAGGTCGAGGAGGCCGGCGAGGCTACCGTTGGAGAATGTTGACGCCGTGATCGCCAGATATTTCGCCGCCGGGATGAGTTCCGCGCCGGCTTCCACGGGATAGTCGCCCGGTCCGGGCTCCTGCTCAATTACTGCGGCGCCAGGCAGTTTTTCATCAAGTTGGGGAAAGCGCCCGATCACCACTGTGCGCTCGCCCGTTGGCTTGATCAAATCGAGGCCGTTCAGCGGCGCACCTTCGAGGTCGTAGCGATTGTGGTGGGCGTTGATCGCGGCATAGCCAAGCACGCGCTCGAATATATTGTCCGATTGCACCAGGCCGGCAAGATCGGCCAGGGCGCGGCCCTGATAGCTGCCCGGGTCGGGCAGGCTGCGGCAGCCCTCGGTGCCGCGGGCTGGCGTGTGCACCAGGCCGGCGCCATCCGGCCCCTCGACGAAGGTCCAGTTGAGGCCGACCACGATGCGCTTTGCCGTGCCGACAATGCCGTCACGAAGGCGAGCGTGTAATCGCTCAACTGGCGCAGTCATGGCGCTATTACTCCGCGGCGGCGCTTGTCGCTTTCTCCACCTTGGCGGCGCAATATTTGAATTCCGGAATCTTGCCGATCGGATCGAGCGCCGGATTGGTGAGCATATTTGCCGCCGCCTCGGCGTAGCAAAACGGGATGAACACCACGCCCTTCGGGATGCCGGTGTCGGCGCGTGCCTTGAGCGCAATGCGGCCGCGCCGGGTTGCCACTTCAATGTCGTCGCCGGGGCGGATTCCCAGGCGATCCATCTCATTGGGCGCAAGATGGGCGACCGCTTCGGGCTCGAGGTGGTCGAGGGCCTGCGAGCGCCGAGTCATGGCGCCGGTGTGCCAATGCTCCAATTGCCGCCCGGTGGAGAGCACCATGGGATATTCCGCGTCCGGCATCTCATCGGGAGGGATAATGCTGGCCGGAACGAACTTGCCGCGCTTTGAGGGCGTCGGAAAGCCATCGCCAAAGATGACATCATTGCCGGGCAGATCTTCGCCGTCGCACGGGTAGGTGACGGCGCTTTCGCGGTCGAGGCGCGGCCAGGTGATATTGTCGAATGAATCCATGCATAGTTTCATTTCGGCAAACACATCCGAGGGGTGGTCGTAATTCCAGTCGAGGCCGATGCGGCGCGCCAGTTCCTGGATGATCCACCAATCGGGCATGACACCGTCCGGCGCATCCACCGCTTTCCGGCCCATCTGAATTTGGCGATTGGTGTTGGTGACGGTGCCGTCCTTCTCGGGCCACGCCGTGGCGGGCAGAATGACATCAGCGAAAAATGCGGTTTCGGTAAGGAAAATTTCCTGCACCACAAGATGATCGAGTTTGGCAAAGGCTTCGCGCACATGATGGGCGTTGGGGTCCGACATGGCTGGATTTTCGCCCATGATGTACATGCCGCGGATATCGCCATCATGCACGGCGTCCATGATCTCAACCACCGTCAAGCCGCGTTCGGGTTCGAGAGAGGCGCCCCAAAGCTCTTCAAATTTAGACTGCTTGGCCGGGTCGCTGACGGACTGATAGTCGGGATAGAACATCGGGATCAGGCCGGCGTCCGATGCGCCCTGCACATTGTTTTGCCCGCGCAGCGGATGCAGGCCGGTGCCCGGCCGGCCAACCTGGCCGCTCATCAGGGCGAGGGAGATCAGGCAGCGCGCATTGTCGGTGCCATGAATATGTTGCGAGATGCCCATACCCCAGAAAATGATCGCCGCCTCGGCATTCGCATAGAGGCGTGCCACGTCACGAATGACATCGGGCTCAATGCCGCAAATCGGCGCCATTTCCTCCGGTGAAAAATTACTGAGATGGTCGCGCAATTGCTCGAAGCCTTCGGTGTGGGCTTGAACATATTGTTCGTCATAGAGGTCTTCTTTCACGATGACATGCATCATCGCGTTCAGCAGTGCCACGTCGCGTCCCGGTTTGAATTGCAGGAAATGACTGGCGTGGCGCGAGAGCGCTGAGCCGCGCGGATCGATAATGACCAGTTTGGCGCCGCGCTGGACGGCGTTCTTGAGGAAGGTGGCCGCTACCGGGTGGTTCGATGTGGGGTGGGCGCCGATGACGATGATGACGTCGGAATTGCGCGCTTCGTTGAAGCTCGCGGTAACCGCGCCGGAGCCGATGGTCTCGAGCAACGCCGCCACGGAAGAGGCATGGCAGAGGCGGGTGCAATGATCGACATTGTTGCTGCCAAAGCCGGCGCGCACGATCTTTTGGAAAAGATAAGCTTCCTCGTTGGAGCCCTTGGCCGAACCGAAGCCGGCCAGCGCCTTGCCGCTCGCTTCGTCGCGGATTTTTTTCAGGCCGGCGGCGGCGAAATCGAGCGCTTCATCCCAACTGGCTTCGCGGAAGTGCGTGAGCGGGTTGGCCGGGTCGAGATCGATGTCGGCGGTCTTTGGCGGTGCGTCGTCGCGCCGGATTAGCGGTTTGGTGAGGCGGTGATCGTGATTGATATAGTCAAAGCCGAAGCGGCCCTTGACGCACAGCCGTTCCGAATTGGACGGCCCGTCGCGGCCTTCGACCGAGAGAATCTTATTGTCCTTGATATTAAAGGTGAGCTGGCAGCCGACGCCGCAATAGGGGCAGACGCTGTCGACCTGCTTGTCGGGTTGAGTTTTGCCGACGCCGCCGGCCGGCATGAGGGCACCGGTCGGGCACGCCTGTACGCATTCGCCGCAGGCGACGCAGCTCGATTCTCCCATGGCGTCGTCAAAATCAAACACGATCTTGTTGCCGACACCGCGCCCGGCCATGCCGATCACGTCATTAACCTGAACCTCGCGGCAGGCACGCACACAACGGGTGCAATGGATGCAGGCATCCAGATTGACAGACATTGCGGTATGGCTGTTGTCGGCGACCGGCGTTTGGCGCGCCGGGAAACGGCTATCCGTTTGGCCCATCTGTTCGGCCCAGTGCCACAGTTCGGAATTGGGGTCATGGCTGCTTTCGCGCGCCGGCTGGTCGGCGACCAGCAATTCCATCACCATCTTGCGTGCGGTGGTGGCGCGATCGTTGGCGCTGTTGACCACCATGCCCTCGGACGGCTGACGGATGCACGACGCGGCAAGCACGCGCTCGCCTTCGATCTCGACCATGCAGACGCGGCAATTGCCGTCAGCGCGGTAATCCGGCGCCTTGGTGTAACACAGATGGGGAATATCGATGCCGGCGCGCTCAGCGCATTGCCAGATGGTTTCTCCCGCCGATGCTTCGACGGCTTGGCCGTCCAGGGTGAAGCTAATCTTGTCGCTCATTTTGTCGCCTCGCTGAGATCGTCGGGAAAATGTTTCATTACCATCAGAAGTGGATTGGGCGCGGCCTGTCCGAGGCCGCATATGGAAGCGTCCATCATGGTCCGGCTGAGCTCTTGCAGCAGCGGGTGATCCCAAACAGGTGCCGACATCAGCTTGACCGCCTTCTCGGTGCCGGCGCGGCATGGCGTGCATTGGCCACAGCTTTCATACTCGAAGAAACGCATGAGGTTGAGCGCGGCGTCACGCATATTGTCTTTGTCCGAAAGCACGATGACGGCGGCCGAGCCGATAATGCAGCCCTCATCGTCGAGAGTACCGAAATCGAGCGGAATATCGCCTTTCGCGGCGGGCAGGATTCCGCCCGATGCGCCGCCCGGCAGGTAGGCCTTGAACTCATGTCCCTCGGCCATACCGCCGCAATATTCCTGGATCAGTTCCTTGACGGTAATGCCGGCCGGCGCGAGCTTGACGCCGGGCTCGCGCACCCGGCCAGATACCGAATAGCTGCGCAGGCCCTTGCCGCCATTGCGGCCTTCGCCTGAGAACCATTCGGCGCCGCGCTCAAGGATATCGCGCACCCAATAGAGCGTTTCCACATTGTTGATCAGGGTGGGGCGTCCGAACAGGCCGACCTGGGAGGGGAAGGGTGGTTTGTGGCGGGGCTCGCCGCGCTTGCCTTCGAGGCTCTCCAGCATGGCCGACTCCTCGCCGCAGATATAGGCGCCGGCGCCGCGCCGAAGCGTAATTTTGGTGCCCTCGCTGAGCCCGGCGGCGGAGAGATTGGCAATCTCCTTCGCCAGCACATGATGCAGTCCGGGATATTCATCGCGGAGATAGATGAAGCATTCATCGGCCTCGACGGCGCGCGCCGCGATCAGCATGCCTTCGAGAAAACGGTGCGGGTCGCGCTCCATATAATAGCGGTCTTTGAAAGTGCCGGGTTCGCCCTCGTCGGCAT
>JAPYQV010000593.1 GCA_029937205.1 Alphaproteobacteria bacterium | reverse complement strand
GCGCCGGCGAGATGATCCACTTCCGCGTCGCCCATGGGCGTGGAAAGACAGCCAAGACCCCAGGTGCTGAACAATATGCCGCGATTGAGCAGGTGGCGGAACAGATCCTCCAGCATCTCGGCGCGCCGGTCCGTGTGCGCGCGCCAGGTGGCACGGTAATCGCCGAGCGGCTCGGACGAGAAATGCATCAGGATGATGGACCCCTCGCCGGTCACCTGCCCGTCGATATCGGCAAGACGGAAGGCCTCGCGCAATCCCGCCCGCGCCCGATCGCCGAGCCCGTTCAAGCGCTCAATGGCTTCCGGCGTGAGCATTTTCATCGCCGCGATGCCGGCCGCCATGGTCACTGGATTGCCGGCGAAGGTGCCGGAATGCGAACACATCGCCTTGCCGACGCTTGAATCATACACCCGCATGACCTCCTCCCGCCCGGCAACGGCGCCAATCGGCATGCCGCCGCCGATCACCTTGCCGAGCGTCGTCATATCGGGCTCGACACCATACAGGGTCTGGGCGCCGCCATGGTCGAGACGCCAGGTCACCACTTCATCAAGGATAAACACCCGGTCATGGGCGCGGGTGAAGGATTTCAACATCTTAATATAGTCGGCGCTGGCCGGGATGCCGCCGCAGCGTGACGGCACCACATCGAACAGCACACCGGCGAGATCATCGGCATTCTCTTCCAATATGCGCTGGGAAGCGGCGACATCGTTGAACGGCAGCACGACCACATCGCTGGTCACACCAGCCGGTACACCGTGTGTGTGGCCGACCGATTGCGGCCTGTCCTGGCCCCACAGTTGCGGGTTTGAATCGAGGCTGACTTCGGCAAAATCATACGCGCCGTGATAAACGCCCTCGCATTTGGCGATCTTGGGCTTGCCGGTATAGGCGCGCGCGCCCTTGATGGCATGCATCACCGCTTCGGTGCCGGTGTTGGTAAAGCGCAAATGCTCGAACGACGCGGCGCGCCCGAGGATCATTTCGGCGAGCTCAATATCAAGCTCGGACGGCATGGTGAAGCACATACCGCGCGCCGACTGCGCCTGTACGGCAGCGACGATATCGGGATGGGAATGGCCGAAAAACTGAACCGTGTAATTGTTGAGAAAGTCGATCCGCGACGTACCGTCGACATCGATCACCTGGCAGCCCTCGGCGCGGTCCACATAGATCGGATAGGGCGCGTAGTAAGTTTGTCCGCGCGTCGTGCCGCCGGGGTAGACCTGTTTGGCCCGTTCGCTCAATTGCGCCGATCGTGAAGTTGAATCCGGATAGCTCATGCGCGCCGTTGCCTTTCCGCAGTCTGCTTCTTATGCGCAGTCTACTTCTTATGCATTGCCTGCGTGGCTGTGATCACACCATAATTCATCCCCTGCCGTCCACGCCAAATGGCGCGCCGCGAACTCGCTGTTGCCAACCGCTACGTTTGGCTTATCGTAGAGGCAGAAAAGAGGGAGCAAGAACATGAAATGGGCAAAAAGAACAGGCATCGTATTGGCGGCGCTGTCATTTGCTGCGGGCGGCCTTTTCGTGTGGAGTGGCCAACCTCAAGCAGCATCTGATCAAGGTATGGCGCTGGTTGAGGAAATTTCGGAATTGATCGAAGCGGCGGAGAAAGCGCGCGCGACCGATCCCAAATTCCTCAATGAGCTTCGCGAGGCGCTGGAGGATTATCAGGGGCCAAAATTCGTCGAGCTGATGAAAGACGATTTCCGCGATGGTAATATTTCCAGTAATCCGCGCTGGAACACATTCAAGGGAGAATACACGGTTAGCCGCCGGGACGGTCTCATGAGCGTGACGCCAGAGCCCGAGCCGTCAGAGACCTGATCAGCCCCACTTGAGTGGTCCAATTTAACTGTTAGTGCATGGCCGGCTTTTGGTACATCGGAACGATGGT
>JAPYQV010000066.1 GCA_029937205.1 Alphaproteobacteria bacterium | reverse complement strand
TCATCGGGCCGGCAATGGGATGCGCCGATCGAGGTCTTGGGCCAACGTTCGGCGGTCGCGGCGCCGGACCAATGGAGTTGCGGCAATCGCGGCCCGTGGCGCGGGCTTGGACGATTTTGCCTGTCCGCCGAGGCAGCGGCGGTACACGAGACCATCGACCGGCTTGGCCGCCCGGTTCATCTCGTCGGCCATTCCTATGGCGGCGCCCTGGCAATGCATATCGCGCGCTGCCGGCCGGACGCTGTGGCCAGCCTTACCCTGATCGAACCCTCCGCCTTTCATTTGCTGCGCCATAGCCACGCCGCAGACAGGGCAATTTTCGGCGAGATTGCCGGTGTTGCGCGGGACGTTGATTGCGCGCTCGAGAATGGCGACGCGCATTCCGGTATGGCGCGTTTTGTCGATTATTGGAGCGGTGCCGGTGCGTGGGATCACATGTCTGAAAAGGCGCGCGCCAAATTCGCACCACGTCTGGAAAAGATTGCGCTCGACTTTCAGGCGCTGTTTGACGAGCCGGCCGAACTTGCCGATTTCGCCGATCTTAAGCTGCCAACCGTAATCGTCCGCGGCTCCCTATCGCCGGCACCGAGCCGGCGCATCGTCGAAATGTTGGCCGGGGCGCTGCGGGGGGCGCGGGTCGAGGTGATCTTCCGCGCCGGCCACATGTCGCCGCTCAGCCACGCCGACACGGTCAACTGCATCGTCGCCGCCCACATTGCCGGTCTGCGGCGGCTCGAGAAGCGCGCGGCCTGAATGTGACGCGGCACCACGTGACACTTTTCCCCAACTCTGCAACACAGGAGTACGAAACATGTTGACCACCAACTACAGCTACGAAAATTGCCTCGACAATTCACTGAAGAGCGCCTGGACAATCGAGGATTGCTTCCAGGGGCGCGACTTCGATTTTTCCAAACGCTTCCTGCCCGACCGCATTGCCGGCGTGGAGGACATTTCCTGCCTGAACGCAGCGGAAAAACACAAGCTCAACCAGATTCGCGGCAACAGCTACTGCCACATCTTCGCCTTCGTCGAGGAATTTATCATTCCAATGGTTCTCGATCATGCCCGTGCCGATATCTATGGCGACGAAACCCGCCTGCGCTTCCTGCTTCGTTTTGCCGAGGACGAAACCAAGCATCAAGCCATGCTGGCGCGCGCCTCGAAGCAATTCGAAGCCGGTTTCGGCGTCACCTGCGAAGGCATTTCCGGCCGCGAGGACGTGGCCGAAGTGGTGCTCGGCAAATCTCCGCTCGCCGCCCTGCTCCTCACTTCCATGATCGAATGGTTCACCCAGCAGCATTATGTTGAGCATGTCCAGGATGCCGGCGATCTCGACCCGCTGTTTCGCGACATTCTCAAATTTCATTGGATCGACGAAGCGCAGCACGCCAAGGCGGACTCCCTGTTGATAAAAGAGGTTGCCGGGAGCGTCAGCGCGGCGGAACGGGAATCCGCGGTGGACGAGTTGCTCGAGCTTGGCGGCGCCATCGACGGCCTGTTGGCGCAACAGGTCGACATGGATATCACAGCCTTGCAGAACGTCACCGGGCGGCATTTCTCCGCCGTTGAACGGGAGGACATCAGCAGCCATCAACGGCGCGCCTACCGTTGGACATTTATCGTCTCCGGCCTGGAGCATCCGAAATTCATCGAGGTCGTGGGCCAGCTCACGGACACCGGGAAAGGAAAGATTGCCGGCGCTGCGCGCGCACTATCGAACTAAACCGGCCCACCAGCCCACTGGTGAAACGGTGCCCCGGCGCCGCTTCGCCTCTCGAGAATGCTGCCATCGGGGTGAAAAAAATATTAGGATGTTCGCTGGCAGGAATTTGAGGGAGGACAGGTGATGCGCGCAATTGTTCCCGTCTTGGCGGCTTTGGCTGTGATACTCGCCGGCTTTGCCGTGACGGCGGCGGCGGCTGACCGCGTGAAAGTCACGCCGCTCGGGCTCATCAAGGGCGAGTTTTGCAAGTTCGACCGGGCGATGATCTTCGAAGACCCGGGCGGTACCCGAATTCTCTACGATCCGGGGCGCACGGTGGCGGGTGCGAACGATCCGCGCCTCGGCCGCATCGATGTCATCCTGGCGAGCCACATACACGGCGATCATGTCGGCGACAAGCATCAGCCCAAACCCAATGCCGAGACCTGTGGCAACCCCGACCTTTCGGCCGGCGCGCTGCCCAACACCAATCTGGTCAATATCGCGCTCGCCAAAGGCGCCACAATCGTCACCGGCAGCGAAATGCCAAAATTCTTTGCGACCAAACTGATGGCACTGGGCGGCGACCCGAAGCAATCGCAATTGGCGCGCTTCGGTTCTTCGCGTGAGTTTGGCGGTGTCAAAATCACCACTGTTCCGGCGGCCCACTCCAACGCCGTCAATCCGGCCATGATCGGCGGCGAGCTCGGCGACCTGCTCGCCGCTGCCGGGCTCGGCGCCTATGTCGGCCCGCCGACCGGCTATGTGCTGACGTTCACCAACGGGCTCGTCGTCTACCTTTCCGGCGACACCGGGATCACGGCGGAACAGGACAGCGTCGTGCGCCACCACTACCACGCCAAATTGGCGGTGATGAATATCGGCGATGTGTTTACCACCGGGCCAAACGAAGCCGCATACGTCATCAACGAGATGGTCAGGCCGATCTCCGTCATTCCCTCCCACGCCAACGAGGTCGCCACCAAGAATGGCATTGTCATTGCCGGCAGCAAAACCGACACCTTCATTCAGGCGGTAAATGTGCCGGCCCACGTGCCGCTCAGCGAGCGCACCATGACGTTCGATCGCTACGGCAACTGCGTGGATGGCTGCTAAGGACCGAAGCTCGCGCTAGGCCACTCTGACGACAAGCGACGCGCCGGTGTCGCCGGCGGCGCAGCCGGTGAACAGGCCATGGCCGCCGCCTTTCAACACCAGCTCCTCGATCATTTCGATGACGAGACGGAGGCCGGTCGGCCCCTGCGGATGGCCGTAGATCAGGGAAGAGCCGTAATTGTTCATGTCTTCAGCCGGATAGTGCATTTGCCGGGCGAAGTAGATGTCGTTAACGGCAAACGGGTTGTGGGTTTTGACCACTGATATGTCCGCCATCGTCAGCCCCGCCCTGTCCAACGCGGCCTCGGCGGCGGGGACCGGCGCCATGCCCATATGGGCCTTCTCGGCCCGGCCTTCGCCGTAGGCCAGGAGCTGAATCTTGATTTTGCTGTCTTCGCTGAGGCGCGCCGCGGCGTCCTCGCTGCCAAGCAGCATGCCGGCATTGCCATCCGCCGGATGGGTTTGCGTGGCGTAGGTCACGCTGCCGAGCTCGACCACCGGTTTGAGAGCAGTGATTTTTTCCGCTACCGTTGCGATCACGCCTTCATCTTGTTCGATCGTGGTGATCCTGGCGCGCAATTTCAGCTCGACCGCCTGCATATAGCCACGTTGGAATGCGCGGTCATCGGCCAGCGCCATTTGGTATTGCTGATAGCGCTGCACCGTCAAATCATCCTGCTCGGCGCGGGAGATATCGAATTTAGTGGCGATGTTTTCCGCCGTCTGGACCATCGCCACACCGCCATACGGATCCTTGTTGAAATTGTCCCACACCCAATTTTCCTGCTCGCCCATACCGCCCGGCCCGTCGGGATTGGGATAGTAGAGATGCGGGCCGTTGCTGATCCTGTCCGCCGCAACGGCGAGGCTGAGATCGGCGGATTTCAATGCCACCGAGGCCGCGGCGGAGGCCAGCACCCGCGCCGAGGTGGCGCAGGCCTGCGAGATGGTCGGCCCGGTGGCCTGGGTCGCACCGATCAACGCGCCGAGCCACGGCGCGCCGTAAAAACTCTGACGCTGCGGCACCGTCATGCCGAAATGGATGCCGTCGAGTTCGCTTGGCGTGGCACCGCATTTGGCCAGGGAATTGCCGGCGCATGCGGCTACCAGTTTCACCGCGTGCGACCCGGCCAGGCTGCCCTGCCAGCGGCAGAACGGCGTGCTCCAATAGGCGCGATAAGGAATAAACACATTTTCAAAGCGCATGGCGGCAAACTTTCTTACTCATAGGTTTTCTCAATCAATTTTGCTTTCATTTCGGTGCGCGGCAGGCTGTTAGCCGACACCAACTCAATCTCGGACGTGAAGATCAGCTTTTCGCGCAATCGGGTTTCGATGCGTTGCGCCAGCGTATCAGCATTGCCGGCCGCCGCGCCCCTTTCTACTTTGATTTTCAGCGGCGGGGCGATCGCCGGTCCCGGCGCACCCAGCAGGATTACCATCTCGCCGCTGACGTCGGGCCGGAACGACATAACCACATCCTTGATGGCGGACGGCCAGACATTGACGCCGCGCAGGATCAGCATGTCGTCCGTGCGGCCGACGCATCTAAGACGCGGTCCGCTGCGCCCACAGGCACAGGGCAACGTCTTCACCACCACATGATCACGGGTGCGAAAGCGCAGCATGGGATTGCATTCCCGGTCGAGATGGGTGAACACCATTTCACCTTCATATTCCGGCTGGTCGGCGGCCAGGACCACGCCCGTCTCCGGGTCGATGATTTCCATCAGGAGATAATCCGGCACCATGAAATGGCAGCCGTCCTGGGCCTCGCATTCGGCGCTGTGGATGGTGATCACATCGGCATTGCCGATCGATTCTGTGCAGGTGGCGTTCCAATCGCGCTCGATCAGGGCACGAATCTCAGGCACCCCGCCGCCCGGCTCGGCACCGACCATGACATGGTGGATACCCAACGTCGCCGGGTCAACGTCCAAATCCCGTTTGGCAATCTCGGCGAGATAAATGGCGTAGGACGGCGTCGTCGCCAGAACTGTCGCCCGCATGGCCTGAATGGAGGCGATCAGGCGGTCCGAGGCGCCGGTGCCGATCGGCAAGAGTGTCGCGCCAATCTCCTCCACCGCAGCTGCGACCGGCAATCCGCCGACAAAAAATCCGATGCTTAAGCCCATGGCAAAGACGCTCTTGGGGCGCAGCCCCTGGCACCAATAGCTGCGCGCGATGCATTCGCTCCAACGCGCCTTATCGTGCCGCGTGAGGCCGACATAGGACGGCGTGCCGGTGGTACCCGACGAGGCATGCACGCGGACCACATCGCCGAGAGAGGCGGCGGCATGGTTGCCGAGCGGCGGCGCATCTACCTGGCTCTGACGAAGTTCGCTCTTTTCGCTGAACGGCAGCTTCGCCAGATCCTCGAGCGACGTTATATCGCCGGGCGCGGCGCCGACGGCCGCCAGCTTGGCGGCGTGAAACGGTGCATGCATCACGACATATTTTAATTGCCGCGCCAATTTCTCCATCTGAAGCGCATGCAATTCGTCTGCAGACATGGTTTCGATTGCGGCGTTATAGTATCTCGCGCCCATGAGCTATTCTGCGATTCTTCCATTCATTCCTGGCGTGTTGATATCGATGGTAATTGTTTTGCCGCGCCAGACAAACATGAAGCGAGGATTGTTCTGTCAAACGAGCCGGAAAACCGTTCAGGCGATGTGCGCTACTGGAGCGCGCGCGCCACGTGTCAGGCAATTGCTGCAAGAACCATCTCGGTCGAGGAATACACGCGCGAACTGATCGTCGCTTGCGCCGAGAACAAGGCGCTGAACGCCTTCATCACGATGGATGAAGAGCGCGCCTTGCGCCTGGCGAAAACCAAGGACAATTCGCCGCCATCGGGCCGGCTGCACGGTCTTCCAGTGGCCATAAAGGACGCCATCGGAACAAAGGACCTGCCGACGACAGCCGGCACCAGTGGCTTGCGCGGGCACCGGCCGGCGCGGGATGCACAGGTGGTTGCGCGGTTGGCCGAAGCCGGCGCCTTCGTGCTCGGCAAGTTGAACATGCACGAATTATCTTATGGCACGACATCGAACAATGCGGCGTTCGGCGCGGCGCGCAATCCCTATGACCAAAGCCGCATTCCGGGCGGCAGCAGTGGCGGCGCCGGCGCGGCAATCGCGTCCGGCATGGCGCCGGCGGCGCTCGGCACGGATACCGGCGGATCGGTCCGAATTCCGGCGGCGCTCTGCGGCGTGGTCGGATTTCGGCCGAGCATCGGGCGCTATTCCCAGCGCGGTATCGTACCGGTTTCTCATACCCGGGATACGGCCGGGCCGCTTTGCCGCAGCGTCGACGATGCCGCCTTCATCGACGCAGCAATCATGGCCGAGCCCGATCGATTGGATTCCGTTGCCATCGTGGATTTACGCCTCGGCATTCCGACAAATCACTATTTCGATAAATTGCACGGCGAGACGGCGGCGGTGATGACGGCAACGTTGGAGCATCTCCGCCGGGCCGGATGCAAATTGATCGATGTTTCACTCGACGGCATTGAAACGCCCGAAGAGGCCTGCGGATTTCCGATTGCCCTCTTCGAAACGAAATCTGTATTGAAGCGTTATCTGGCGGAGAACGCACCGGATGGGCCAAAATTTGAACAGTTGATAGATCTGGTCGAAAGTCCCGATGTCAAAGCAATCCTGTCCGCTATGCTGGCACCCGGATACGGCGAATGGGCCGCAGTCTATCGCGATGCCATGGAGAATCGCCGCCCGAAACTGCAGAACATGTTCAAGGCCGGTTTTGCCGGTGAGCGATTGGATGCCATTTTGTTCCCAACAACCGTCTTGCCGGCGACCGAAATCGGCCGCGACGATGTGGTTGATCTCGCCGGCCAGGAGGCGCCGCTGTTTCCGACCTTTGTCCACAATACGGATCCCGGCAGCACCGCCGGCCTTCCCGGCATATCCATACCGGCCGGATTGTCGGAAAGCGGGTTGCCGATCGGACTTGGCCTGGACGGGCCATTCGGCAGCGACAGGTGCCTGTTAGCTGTCGCCAGAATCCTCGAAAACGCGCTCCCATCCCTGCCGCGGCCATGAGCACACTCAATTTCCTGGCGAGAATGTAATTGCATTTTGGTCTGCGCGGAGGCCTTTTCCAGCCATCTATTTTCGGAGGCGATAAGATCAGTCAAAGGTTAACACGGGTCATTTAAGATTGAATGATCTCAGTAAAATTGTAAATTTTGTGAGGGATAATGGCTCAATTCTCACGCCACATGACTGACAAAAATATTTGGCTACGGAGGAGCACGCGGTGATTTGGAATTCGGTCGCCTTGATGACCGCCATAGATCTCCTGATCGTTATTGCCGTCGCCTATTCCTTCAGAGCGTTTCTCGTTCACCGGCGCGCGCTCGCCGCGGCCAATGCGCATATCGGCCTGATGGTGATCGGCGTCGGCCCCTTGCTGATGGCTGGGTTTTACATCAGCGACCTGGTGGCAATGCATGTCCTGCCATTGTTCGTCGCCACCAGCGTGGCGATGGATGTCATGGCGGACCTTCACCTTAACTACCGCTGGATCGTGACGCTAGTCGGTGTTGGCGCTGTGGCCCTTGGTGCCGTCGCTGTCACACGCCAATTGATTGTCTCGATCAAGCGATCGAATCGTAGCGAGGAGCGTTTCAATGCGCTGTTCGAGAGCGAGACTATAGGCGTTTCAATCACGTCGGCGGATGGAAGTTACATCGCCACCAACCCGGCGTACCAACACATGCTGCGTTATAGCGCTGAGGAATTGCGCGGCATGCGTTGGCAAGACGTCAGTCTTGCGGAGGACATTGAGCACGCCCTGTCGGAAACGCGTCACATGCGGTCGGGAGAAGATAGCGGTGTAATTTTTGAGAAACGCTTTGTAACCAAACAGGGCGGCATCATATCGGCGCGCTTGAATATGGCGCTATTACATGACGATCCGAAGCGAGAACCGTTGCAAATCGCTCTTGTCGAAGACATCACAGAGCGTGAACAGGCGACGCAAGCGCTACAGGAAAGTGAGTTGCGATTTCGGACATTGTTCAAGGAAGCGCAGTTTGGCATCGCTGTCGCGCGCGTCGACGGCCTGCTGCTTCAGTGCAACCCCGCCTTTACCGGCATGCTGGGATTTGCCGTGGGTGACTTGGACGGCAAGCATTGGTCGGAGTTCACGGATACTGAGGATATGCCCGAGAACAAACGCTATTCCGATCAACTTCTTCGCGGCGAAATCACCAGCTACCAGATGGAGAAACGCTTCATTCGCAAAGATGGCGAAATCCTTTGGGCACATCTGACCGTTTCCCTCGTCGGCGACGATGCCAAACAGTCACGCTTCCGCCTTGCCATATCACGGTGCGCAAGCGCGACGATCAAGCACTGGTTCGTAGCGAGACTCGTCTGGCAGAGGCGCAACAGTTGGCGCAAATCGGCAGCTGGGAGCAGAATTTTAGCACCGGCGAATCGTCCTGGTCGGATCAAATGTATCGCATGTATGGGCTCGAGCATAAAAGTGTGATTCCCTCCAACGAGGTCTTCCTCGATATCATTCATCCCGACGACCGCGCCACCGTACGGCATATCCTCGAACAGCATAACTTGCCTGGCCGCCAGAATGACTACGCCCATCGCGTCGTCCTGCCGGGTGGCGAAGTACGTGTTGTCCAACAGCGTGTGGGGCGGATGCTCGACGAATCGGGAGCGCTGATCGGTGTCATCGGGACCGCACAGGACGTTACCGAGTTGAAGCGCGCCGAAGACGAGTTGCGCGCGAGCGAGGAATGTCTAAGGCTAATCACCGATAATGTTCCGGCGCTAATCTCCTACATCGACAGCCAGCAATGCTATCGGTTCATGAACGAGCGCTATCGGGAGTGGGGGCTTCAGACGACGGCAGAGGCGCTCAACCGGCCGGTGCAGGAAACCCATAATCCAGAATATTACGAACGCCTCAAGCCATGGATCCTGCGCGCCCTGGCCGGCGATCGCGTACGCTTTGAAACGGACAATATATTTCCCGATGGCAAGAAGAGATTTCTCGACATTGAATATGTTCCCGATATTGGCGCCGACAGCCGGGTGAAAGGCTATTACGGCGTGATCAACGATATTACCGAGCGCAAGCTCGCTGAGGATAAACTTCAACAGGCGCAGAAGATGGAGGCTGTCGGCCAGCTTACCGGCGGCATTGCGCATGACTTTAATAATCTTCTGGCGGTGATGTTGGGCAACTTGGAACTCGTCGGCGACAGCGTCGGCAAAAATAGTGCCGAGAGCAAAATGATTGAGCGCGGCATCAACGCGGCGGAGCGCGGCGCGGCATTGACGCACCGGCTCCTGGCCTTCTCGCGCAAACAAACTCTGCTGCCCACTTCCATAGATATGGATAAGCTGGTCATGGGGATGGCCGATATGCTGCGACGGACGCTTGGCGAGATCATCGACGTAAAAATCAACGTCGCGGATAATCTGTGGCCCTGCCATGCAGACCCGTCGCAATTGGAAAACGCGCTGTTGAATTTATCGATCAATGCGCGTGACGCCATGGCGGACGGCGGAAGCCTGACCATCGAAACCGAAAATATATCGCTGGACGACGAACTTACCGCCACCCAAGTGGACGTCGATCCCGGCGATTATGTCCTGCTCTGCGTCTCGGACACCGGTGACGGCATTTCAAAAGAGGCGCTTAATCATGTATTTGAACCGTTCTTCACCACCAAGGAAGTCGGTCAGGGAACCGGGTTGAGCTTGAGCATGGTCTACGGATTTGCCAAGCAATCCGGTGGCAACGTGACGATTTACAGCGAGCTCGGCGAAGGAACGACCGTCAAACTCTATTTGCCGCGCGCCGACGATCAAGAAAACGGTATGGCCGTGAACGGCGCGGCGCTCGATGTACCGACGTCCCGGGGCGAAAAAATTCTCGTTGTGGAAGATGATGCCAATGTGCGCACCTTGGCCGTCGATTTACTCTCCGGCCTTGGTTACCGTGTCGTCGAGGCGGGCCGCGCGGAGGAAACACTGGAGATTATTG
>JAPYQV010000065.1 GCA_029937205.1 Alphaproteobacteria bacterium | reverse complement strand
GATGATCGAGATCATCGAAACGCTCATCGACAAGGAGCACGCCTATTTTAAGGACGGGCACGTGCTTTTTCATGTGCCGTCAAACCCCAATTACGGCAAGCTATCGCACCGCGACCGCGAGGAAATGGTGGCCGGCGCGCGCGTAGAAGTCGCGCCCTACAAACAAGACCCGGCGGATTTTGTTCTGTGGAAGCCAAGCTCTGACGACCTGCCGGGCTGGGACAGCCCGTGGGGCCGCGGCCGGCCGGGCTGGCATATCGAATGCTCGGCCATGAGCCGCAAGCATCTCGGGCTGACCGTCGATATTCATGGCGGCGGCGCCGATTTGATCTTCCCGCACCACGAGAACGAAGTCGCGCAAAGCGAATGCGCCTGCCCGGACCATGATTTCGTGCGCCATTGGGTGCACAACGGATTTCTCTCGGTGAATGGCGAGAAGATGTCCAAATCCCTCGGCAACTTCATCACCATCCGCCAGGCTCTCGAAGGCGCGCCGGGCGAAGTTCTCCGCCTGATGATGCTCAGTACCCACTACCGCCATCCGCTCGATTGGACGGAAGAGGGTGTGCAACAGGCGCGCACGCGCCTCGATCGGCTCTATCGTGTGCTGCAGAAAACCGAAGGCGCGCCAAGTGCACAAGAATCTGCCAATTCAGCGGAAGGCGACCCATTTCTTGCCGCACTTCATGATGACCTGAATACGCCCATGGCCCTGAGTGTTCTCGAGCGTCAGGCCGATGACCTGTCGAAGATGAACGTTTCTGAATGCGCTGGGCATCGTTCAAACTTGCTCGCCAGCGCCAACACTCTCGGTATTTTGCAGAAAGACCCGGAAGCCTGGTTCAAGGGCGGCGAAGCGGAGAGCGATGTCGGCCATATCGAGGCGCAAATCAGCCTGCGGCTGGAAGCACGCAAAGCCAAGGATTTCGCGGCGGCGGATAATATTCGCGATGCCCTGGCCGAAAATGGCATCATCCTGGAGGATAGGCCGGACGGCAGCACCGATTGGCGGCGTGCCGGGTAGGGCGGGATATGGCGAACAAGCAGATATATATTTACGACTGCAGCCTGCGCAGAGGCGCGCAGCAGGATGGTGGCGAATTTTCCACCGCCGACAAACTGGCCATCGCCGAGGCATTGGATGGCCTCGGCGTCGATTATGTTGAAGGCGGCCAGCCGGGTTCGCGCTCCGGCGACGATGCGCTGTTCGCCGCCGCGCCCAAATACGACCACGCGCGCCTGACCGCACTGTCGCGTTTGCAATCGCTCGGCGACAGCGCCGCCGGCGATCCGGCCCTCACCCGGGCACGGTCGAGCGGCGCACGCATCGTCACCTTGGCAGGTACGGCATCCAAGGGCCACGCGCGCTCCCAGTTTGGCGCCGAGGCACGCGAGTATATCGATATGATCGCCGAGAGCGTGTCGCACATCGCCGGGTGGGCCGAGGAGACAATGTTCCTGTGCGGTGATTTTTTCGATGGCTTCAAGGCCGATGCGCACTACGCGCTTGAGTGCGCGGCAACCGCCTATATTCATGGCGCGCGCTGGGTGGTGCTGTGCGACAGCAACGGCGGCACCCTGGCGCATGAGATCGCCGAAATTGTTGAAGAAGTGGCCAAGGCACTGCCGAGCAGCCATATCGGCATCGAATGCCTGAATGACAGCGGCAATGCGGTGGCCGGTAGCCTGGCCGCCGTGCGCGTCGGCGCCCATCAGGTGCACGGCACGTTTAACGCGCTCGGTGTGCGCTGCGGCAATGCGGACCTGGCCGTTGTAATCCCCAATTTGGTGCTGAAGATGGGATTCGAGGCGGCTGTGACGGCGGAAAAAATGAGCCGCCTTAGCGCCGTGTCGCAGCTTGTCGATGCGCGCCTGAACCAACCCTCTCAGACCCGGACACCGTTCGTCGGCGCCCAGGCGTTTAGCCATGGCGAAGGCCTCTACGGCGCCGCAATGGCAGCAACGGTTGCGCGTTTCGAGCATATTGATCCTCAGGCGGTCGGTAATCAGCGCCGTATTGCGTCTGAGGAGGAAGTGGAACAGGGCAACTATCTCGCCCGTTTGGCAGCCCTCGGCCTTGCGGCCGATGGCGATGATCCGGCGACCTTGCGCCTGATTGAAACCTTGCAGGAAAATGAGCGCGACGGGCTCGATTACGGTGGCGCCGATGCGAGCTTCGAGTTGCTGGCGCGAAAAAGCCTGGGGACGCTGCCCAACTTCTTCCGTCTCGATAGTTTCCGCGTGATCGATGAGCGCCGCATCGATCCGCGCGGCGACCTCGTTACCCTCTCGGAGGCGTCCGTGCGGGTACAGGTCGGGCAGAACCGCCACATGATGGTGGCCGAAGGGGCGGGGCCGGTGCATGCCCTCGATGTCGCCCTCCGAAAGGCCCTCGCCGATGTTTATCCGGCGCTGGATGATCTTCGCCTGATCGATTACAAGGTGCGCATCCTGAATTCCGAGGGCGGCACCAAGGCGCGCATCCGGGTGATGATCGATTCCACCGACGGCGTCGACAATTGGTCGACCGTGGGTGTCTCGGACAATGTAATCGACGCCTCCTACAGCGCGCTCCATGACGGCATCGTTTACAAGCTGCTGCGCGACGATTTGAAACGCCAAGCGAATGGCGGGAACTGACCGCCGCAAAGCCAAGACCGAAGCGTCGGATTTCGCGCTCAGCGGCGGGCCGGCCATCATTCTCGTGCGCCCGCAATTGGGCGAGAATATCGGCACCGCGGCGCGCGCCATGCTGAATTGTGGCCTGATGGACATGCGCATCGTCGCGCCGCGCGACGGCTGGCCCAACGTCAAGGCGCTAAACGCCGCCTCGGGTGCCGATGCGGTAATCGGCGGGGTGCAGATTTTCGACACGGTCGCCGATGCGGTTGGCGAGCTTGATCTCGTCTATGCGACGACGGCGCGCGGGCGCGAGATGGTCAAGCCGGTCCTGACGCCGCGTCAGGCGGCGGAGTCTCTCCGCGCCAGGCCCGAGGCACGCGCCGGCATCCTGTTTGGCCCGGAACGCAGCGGCCTCGACAATGACGATGTCTCGCTCGCCGATGCCATTATCGAAGTGCCGCTCAATCCGGCATTTTCGTCGCTGAATTTGGCTCAGGCGGTGCTGATCCTTTCCTATGAATGGCGCACGGCCGGGGGCGAAATTTCGCTGCAAGAGGCGCCGGCGGCGGGTCAAAGCCCGACCGCAACTAAGTCTGAAATAATAAATTTTTTCAATATGTTGGAAGACGAACTTAAGAAAAAAGATTTTTATCCCACGCCGGCCATGCAGCCCAAAATGGCGCGCAACATGCGCAACATGTTTCAGCGCATTCAGCTGTCTCAGCAGGACGTCCAAAGCCTGTTCGGCATCTTCAAGGCGCTGAGCCGTCCGCCACCTGGCGAGGGCGATAAATAAGCCGGTGCAGAGGCCGCTTCAGCGTGTTTGACATGTGACGCTTCAGGTATATAGTACCGCCACTTCGCGGACCCCCGGTGTCCGCGCTAATTTTTTGCGCACATATTGCGGGATTTATGACCAAACGACTTGAATCGAAATATAAGGTTTGCCGCCGCCTCGGCGTGAACCTCTGGGGCCGTGCCAAGAGCCCGACCAACAAGCGCGAATACGGCCCCGGCCAGCACGGCCAGCGCCGCCGCAAACCGTCCGATTTCGGCAATCAATTGCAGGCCAAGCAAAAATTGCGCTGCTATTACGGCAATATCACCGAAAAGCAATTTCAGCGCTATTACGAGCTGGCCTCCCATGTGAAGGGCGATACCGGCGAGAATCTGATTGGCATTTTGGAACGCCGTTTGGACGCCGTGGTCTACCGCATGAAATTCGTGCCGACGGTTTTTGCCGCGCGCCAGTTCGTGAGCCACGGCCATGTCAGCGTCAACGGCATACGCGTCACCATCGCGAGCTATCTGGTGGGTGAGGGCGATGTGGTCACGCTTAAGGAAAAATCGCGCGAGTTGCCGCAAGTGCTGGCCGCGATCGATTCGATCGAGCGTGAAGTGCCAGAATATATGGACGTCAATCATGACCGCATGGAAGGTACTTTCGTGCGCACGCCGAAATTGGCCGACGTGCCCTATCCGGCGCAGATGGAGCCCAATCTGGTGGTCGAGTATTACTCGCGCTGATCCGCTTCCATCGCCGAAATGAATTTAGGGCCGTCCCACGGGGCGGCCTTTTTCGTGAGTCTATTCCATTGGGCGATTGTGCATCGGCCAAAAAGCGGTAAGAATTGTTACTTCATTCGCCTAGTAGGGGGAAGGGGCCATGATAAAGCTCGATCATTTCGCTTTGCTTATCGCCGTTGCCGCGATCGTTGCGCTATCCCTATGGCCGCTTAAAAGCCATGGTGAAGGCGATCATGAAGAAGATCATGGCGATGCAGGCGATGGTCACGCCGCCGCTCACTGGAGCTATGACGGCGCCGACGGGCCGGAGCATTGGGGCGATTTATCGCCGGATTATACCGCCTGTAAGGCTGGGCGCATGCAGTCGCCGATCGATATTGCGGCGGACGCCACAGGTCTCTCCGTTGGCATCTCGGGCAATGACTATGCCTATCAGGAAACGCCGCTCAGCATCCTCCACAATGGCCACACCGTTCAGCTGAACTACGCACCGGGCAGCAGCATGTCCGTCGAGGGTGAAAAATATGACCTGTTGCAGTTCCACTTTCACGCGCCGAGCGAACATACGGTTGGCGGCAAGCATTATCCCATGGAGGCCCATTTCGTTCATCAGGACAGCCATGGCGGGCTCGCCGTAATTGGCGTCATGATCGAGGAAGGGGCGGCCAATGCGGCGCTGGCCGATGCCTGGGCGCATCTCCCGGCGCACGAGACGGCGGCGCAGATGGTGGCGGATGTGAGCGTCAATGCGAGCGCGGTGCTGCCGGCCGACGGGCGCTATTACCACTATAAGGGCTCGCTCACCACGCCGCCGTGCAGCGAAGGCGTACGCTGGTTCGTGCTTTCCGAGCCGATCAGCATGAGTGCTGCGCAAATCAAGAAATTCGAAGATACCGCCGCACCCAATGCGCGCCCGGTTCAGCCGCTCAATGCGCGACTTTTGATCGGTTCAAATTAGGAATGGAATTAGCCAATTTCTTTAACCCGTAAGTTTGGGCGCTCGGTGGCGCATTCCGCAACACATTATGGCTTCCGAAGCTGGCTGCCGTTGGGATGGTCTGTCGTGCTGATTACTGTGACAGGGTATCTGGTTATTCGGCTGTGCCGTCAGGCGCTCTTACTCACAAAATCCCGCAGTTTGTCGATATCGAGATCGAGCTTTTCGCCGAGCCACAAAGGATGATCTTCGTGATCAGGGACATCATGGCCGGTATCGGGGTGCACCAGAATTGTTAAACCACGCCGGTTGAGCATCAGCCAGGGCAAAAATTCGGCGAAAACAGCCGGTTCGAAAGCGACCTGATACATCGCCACCGGGTGCGGGCCCACCGGCTCGTCGCGCCAGCGACCGAGAATCACATCGAAATGTTCGCTCAGGTCCGCGCGCAACTCCGCCGCCGCGCGCCGCGTGCCGGCGTCATAATAGATATGCGCGTGATATTCCCGGATCGTCTCGGGGCTGGCTGGCTCCAACGCTTCCGCTTCGGCCATGTTCAGCCTTGTGGCTGCTGGTCGATACCGTGTGAGGTCATGAATTCAGCCAGTTCGCCGTTTTCATACATTTCGCGCACGATATCGCAGCCGCCGATAAACTCGCCTTTGACATAGAGCTGGGGAATGGTCGGCCAATCGCTGAAGCTCTTGATGCCGTCACGCACTTCCGGATCCTCGAGCACATCGACGCCCTTGAATTTGACGCCCATGAGCGAGAGCACCTGGACCAGTGTTGAGGAGAAGCCGCATTGCGGAAAAACGGGCGTGCCCTTCATGAACAGGACGACGTCGCTGGTATCGATTGTCTGGCGAATGCGTTGAGTAACGGGACCGTCGGGCATTGTGTTCATTGCTTTGTTCCTCGGACTATTTCAAGCCGTGTAAATATATCAGGTTTCTGTATTCAGGTTTCTGTATTCAGGTTTCTGCGGGTGTTCCGGTTTTGAGCGCCAACGCATGGAGTTGGTCTCCCATGCGGCCTTTGAGCGCTTTATAGACCAGTTGATGTTGCTGAATGCGTGATTTTCCCTTGAAGCTGGCGGACAGCACGAGCGCCGAATAATGATCGCCATCGCCCCTCAGGTCGTCGATACGAACCTCGGCGTCCGGGATGCTATCCTGGATCAATTGCACGATCTCAGCCGATTCCATCGCCATCTGTTTCGTCTCCGGAGTATGCCGGCCCGTTTCAGGCTTCCATATATTTCGGTAGCCAGTCTTCATGGACACGCTGAAGTTCTCTTAGGGATATGGCATCTGTCCCCCCCAGTGTCAACGTAGCACCGCCGCTCAACCCTATGACTTTAATGGGTATATTCGCTTTGCCGCCGTCCTCGATTATGGTCTTCGCCGAGACCGCATCGGCGCTGATGATATAGCGCGCCTGATCCTCGCCGAAAAGCCAGCCATGGACCGGCATACCGGCATCCGGCAGGTCGATTGCGGCGCCGATTTCGCGTCCGTCGGCGAGGGCGGCGAGACACATTTCCGCCACCGCGACGAGCAGGCCGCCATCGGAAATATCGTGACACGTGGTGATGCGCCCGGCTTCGATGAGGGCGCGCACGAAATCGCCGTTGCGCCGCTCGCTGGCGAGATCGACCGGTGGCGGCGGGCCGTCTTCGCGGCCGAGGATTTCGCGAGCAAAGATCGAGGCATCGAGATGACCCCTGGTCTCGCCGATCACCAGGATCTGCTCGCCGGCATTGGCGAAGGCAATACGCGCCATGCGGTCGATATCAGCGATCATCCCGACCCCGCCGATGGCCGGCGTCGGCAGGATACCCACGCCATTGGTCTCGTTGTAGAACGACACATTGCCGGAAACGACGGGATAATCGAGCGCCCGGCAGGCCTCGGCCATGCCTTTGATGCAGCCGACAAACTGGCCCATTACCTCAGGCCGCTCAGGATTGCCGAAATTAAGGCAATCGGTGATCGCCAATGGCGTCGCACCGACGGCGGTGAGATTGCGCCAAGTTTCCGCCACCGCCTGGGCGCCGCCGGTTTCCGGATGGGCGGCGCAATAGCGCGGCGTGCAGTCGGTGCTGATGGCGAGGCCTTTCTGGCTGCCATGCACCCGCACCACGCCGGCATCGCCGCCGGGACGAACGATCGTGTCAGCCATGACCATGTGATCATATTGCTCCCACACCCAGCGCTTGGCACAGAGATCGGGCGACGCCATAAGCTTGCGCAGAACCTCCATCGGGGCCTCTGCCGAAGCCAATTCCGCCGTCGGGAGAGGCGCTGGCAGAGCGTGCTCAGTGTAGGGGCGCTCATAGATCGGCGCATCATCGACCAGCGGGCCGACCGGCAGGTCGCCGACGATGGTATTGCCGCTCTTCAGCACCATGCGACCCGTATCGGTAATGCGCCCGACAATTGCGAAATCGAGTTGCCATTTTTCAAACACTTTGCGCGCACTGTCCTCGGAGCCCGGCTCGAGCACCATCAGCATGCGCTCCTGGCTTTCCGAGAGCATGATTTCATATGGCGTCATGCCAACTTCCCGCGTCGGTACCCGGTCAAGATCGAGCTCGAGCCCGGTGCCGCCCTTGCTCACCATTTCCACCGATGAACAGGTCAGGCCGGCGGCGCCCATATCCTGAATGGCGAGAATGGCGTCGGTCGCCATCAGCTCCAGGCAGGCTTCGAGCACCAGTTTCTCGGTAAACGGATCGCCGACCTGCACGGTCGGGCGTTTGTCTGCTGAATCCTCATCGAACTCGGCCGAGGCCATGGTCGCACCGTGAATGCCGTCGCGCCCCGTCTTGGAGCCGACATAGACCACCGGGTGGCCGACATCGGTGGCGGCGGAATAGAATATACGCTCCTTGTCGGCAAGGCCGACGGTCATGGCGTTGACCAGAATATTACCGTCATAAGCCGAATGAAAATTGCATTCGCCGCCGATGGTGGGGATGCCCATGCAATTGCCGTAGCCGCCGATCCCGGCGACCACGCCGGAGACCAGATGGCGCGTCTTGGGGTGGGCCGGATCGCCGAACCGGAGCGCATTCATGTTGGCGATCGGCCGTGCGCCCATGGTGAAAATGTCGCGCATAATGCCGCCGACACCGGTCGCCGCGCCCTGATAGGGCTCGATGTAAGAGGGATGGTTATGGCTTTCCATCTTGAAGATTGCCGCCTGGCCATCGCCGATATCGATCACACCGGCATTCTCGCCGGGTCCGCAAATCACCCAGGCCGCTTCGGTCGGCAATTTCTTGAGCCAAATGCGGGAGGATTTATAGGAGCAATGTTCGCTCCACATGACGGAAAATATGCCGAGCTCGGTCATGTTGGGCGCCCGGCCGAGACGCTTCTCGATCAGCGCGTATTCCTCTTCGTTGAGGCCGTGCGCGGCGATTGTCTCGGCGTCGGGCGCGGTCTCAGGCGGGGTCCCGGTGCTCATGCCAGGGCCGCCAGCAGGCCGTCAAACATTGCCTTGCCGTTTACGCCGCCGAGGCGCGCATCGGCGAGGCGCTCGGGATGCGGCATCATGCCGAGGACCGATCGGCCCCGATTGAATATACCGGCAATATTCCGCGCCGAACCGTTCGGGTTGGCCGCCGGCGAAAGCGCGCCATCGGCATCGCAATACCGGAAAGCCACGAGGTCGTGGTTTTCCAAGGCATCGAGTTCGTTCTCGGAAGCAAAATAATTTCCGTCGCGGTGGGCGATCGGCATGCGCACCACATCGCCGGCAGCGTAGTTGCGGGTAAACGGGCTTTCCGATGATTCGACGCGCAGCAGCACATCCTTGCAGACGAATTTGAGCGATGCGTTGGGCATCAGCACGCCGGGCAACAGGCCGGCTTCGGCGGCGATCTGGAAGCCGTTGCAGATCGCCAACAGGCGGGTGCCGCGTTTGGCCGCCGCGACCACGGCACGCATGATCGGCGAAGTCGCTGCCATGGCGCCCGAGCGCAGATAATCGCCGTAGGAAAAGCCGCCCGGCAGGACGATCAGGTCACAATCCGGCAGCGTGCCGTCGCCGTGCCAAACCATCGCCGGTTCCGCGCCGCTCGATGCCTCGAGGGCGACCTTGACGTCACGGTCGCAATTGGAGCCGGGAAAGACGATAACGGCGGCTTTCAGCGTCATGCCTCCAGATCGATGGTGTAATTCTCGATCACCGTGTTGGCGAGAAGCTGTTCGCACATTTCTTTGAGGCGCGTGCGCGCCTCCGATTCGGTATCAGCAGCGATGTCGAGTTCGATGAATTTGCCCTGGCGCACATTGTCCACACCGCCAAAGCCGAGCGCACCGAGCGAGGTTTGGATGGCTTTGCCTTGCGGGTCGAGAACGCCAGATTTAAGGGTAATGTGGATTCGGGCTTTCATTTTTTTCTTATAGACCAACGAACGGCAAAATGGGGATCAATTCGCGCGGCTCCGGCCATGCATGTCGACGACATCGGATTCGGGTAAAATTCCCAAGCGGCGGGCGACTTCCTGATAGGCCTCGGCGGCCTCGCTCATGCTGAGGCGCGCACGGTCCCGGTCGAGCCGCTCATCGGTCTCGAGATCCCAAAGGCGGCAGGAATCGGGGCTGATCTCGTCGGCCAGCACGATGCGCAATTCCTCGCCCTGCCACAGGCGGCCGAATTCCAGCTTGAAATCCACCAGGCGGATGCCGACACCATAAAACAGGCCGGAGAGAAAGTCGTTTACCCTGAGAGCCATGGAGAGCATATCGTCGAGCTCCTGCGGCATGGCCCAGCCGAAGGC
>JAPYQV010000064.1 GCA_029937205.1 Alphaproteobacteria bacterium | reverse complement strand
GGTTGAAATCGAGCACCTCGGTGAAAAAGCGCGTGACCTCGGCGACATTCGGGCCGTAGAGCAGACAATGGTCAAATCCCAGCGCGCGCATGCCGCGCGGATCGTCACGCCAGATATCGGGATTTTCAATGAACGGCCCGTTGTCGGAGCGCTCGGCCTCGGCATAGAGCTCGATGCGGTGGCCGGTAACCAGGGTAAAGCCGATGCGCCGCCCGAGACCGGGTTGTTCGCCGGCCGCTACGGTATCGACCTCAAGGCCGAAATCCACGATGCGCTTCTCGAAACCGTCGAGATCGGAATCGCGCGCAACCTTGAACGCCATCACATCCACGCCCGGCGCATCGGCTTCGCGCAAAACGATGCTGTGACGGTCGAATTCGTCATAGCCTTTGAGATAAACGCGCCCGTCATCGGCCTTGTCGACCAGTTCCAGGCCGATATGGCCGACATAATGGGCCAGCGCCTCGTCCATCTCGAGCACTCGAATTTGCACGAAGCCCGCGCGCAGAACACCTGTTAAAGCCATGGATTCATCCTCCCTGTTCCCTGCTCTCTATTTCACACGCCCTCACCGCCGCCTGCAAGCCTGAGGGCAAGATCGCTCTCGGGGATCAGGCGGCAGGCGAGGACAATTCCGGCGCGCTCGTCCGCTTCGCTCACATGGGCCCGGCTCATTTTTCGCGTGCGGTAGGTGCCGCTGAGAACGCGAACCCGGCAGGTGCCGCAGCCGCCGCCGCGGCAGCCGATTGGAATATGGCGCAACCCCTGCTTCTCCATGGCGATCAGCACGCGCTCGCCATCGGGGCAAGTGAAACGTTCGCCCGAATCTTCAACAGTGATGCTGAATTCGGCCGACATGATGGATTAGAAAAAGCGGTCGAAATGGAGCTGATCGAACGGCACCTTGTGACCGATCATCAGCATGCGCTGTACCGCTTCAGCCATGACCGGCGGGCCGGCGAAATAAAACTCATAGTCCGCGAGCGCGCCCTCCAGTGTTTCCGCTGCCAGTTCGTGCACGAAACCGGTTGGCCCGGTCCAGGAAGAGTCAGTCAAATCGGGATCGGAGATACTGGCGTGATAGGTCATGCGCGCGGCGTATCCGGGCAATTCGCGCAGCATGTCCTCGCCGCAAATATCGCGCGGCTGCCGGCCGCCGAAGAAAAAATGCAAACGGCGTTCGGCGAAGCCAGCGTCCGCCGCCACACCGCGGGCGATGGAGATCATCGGCGAGAGGCCCGAGCCGCCGGCAATGCAGACGATATCGCGCGGGCTCTGGCGCAGATAGGCGAGGCCGTAGGGGCCATCCAGCTCGATTTCGCTCCCCGATATTAGCTCGCCACCAAACAGCGCCTGGCTGCCCGCACCGCCCGGCATGTTCTTGATTTGAAACTGCCAATCGCCAGACTCATTGGCGAGATTGGCCATGGAATAGGCGCGCAGACTGCCCACACCCGGCAGGCGCAACAGCGCGTATTGGCCCGGTAGGAATTCCGCTGGGATTTCACTTTTGAAGTGAAATTCTGTTATGTCGTGGGTGATGGCCGTACTGCCGGCGAACCTTAGCGATTGGCGCAGCGGCGTGATATGCGGCACGCAGGCCGGATCGAGGCGAATTTTGATGGTGCAGTCGCCGACGGGACGGCTTTGGCAGGCGAGCTTGCGTTCCTTGCGTCTGTCACGTTCCGTTAGCCCCGGCGCATCCGGCCATAAATCCTCGACTGTGCCACTCCGAAGTTGGAATTTGCAGCTGCCGCAGGAACCCGCGTTGCACTCGTAGGGCAGGCCCAAACCGGCACGCAGACCGGCGCGCAACAGGCTGTCGTCACCGCTGCAGGTAAATTTTTGTTCCTGGCCTTCTATGGAAATCTCAAACATGCATAACTCCAGACCGGCCTAGCGCCCGAACGGATAGCGCCAATCGTCGAAGGATTGCGCGATCTCGTCGCGCCCTGCACCGGCGCTGAGGAGCAAGGTTAACAACAGCCGCGCCCGGATGCCACCGAGCCAGCCGGCGGCGATCAGGCCGCGGTCGAGCAAATCGGTCTCGGCACCGGGAAAATCATAGGTCGCGCGCATGGTCTCACCGTGCCGGGTGCGCGAGGCATAGACTAGCGGTATTTTCTTCACCGCCCGGGCCAGCGCCGCAATCATGGCTTTCGGCACATGGCCGCCGCCGGTCGCTTCGATAACAATACCATCATAGCCGGCGCCGAGCGCGAGATCGATCAGCGTGCCGTCCTCGCCCAGGCCGGCCGTGAGGCGGGCCACGCGCACCGGCTTGGCATCCGCCCGTAGGGTGATCGGATAACGCCCGCTCGGCCGCATGGCAATATGTGCACGGCCTTCGAGAATCCAGCCGACCGGGCCAGCCGGGCTTGATTGGAACGCCGCCGGGTTGGTGGTGTGGAGTTTTTGCACATAGCGCGCGGCGTGGATTTCATCGTTCAACACCACCAGCGTGCCGATGCCGTGCGCCTGCTGTTCCAACGCGGTGATCACGGCGTGGTGGAGATTGGCGGGACCGTCGGGGCCGGGCATGGTCGGATTGCGCATTGCGCCGGTAAAGACCACCGGCGCGTCCTTGTGCACCAAACGGTCGATGACAAAGGCCGATTCCTCGATTGTGTCGGTGCCTTGGGTGACGACAATGCCGCGCACACCATCGTCCAGGCGTCGATCGATCTCGCGTGCCAGGGCGGCGAGATCGTCAAGGGTGATATCGGGGCTCGGCAGTTGGCGAAAGGACGAAGCATCGATTTCGGCGATCTCGGCCAAGGCCGGCACCGCATCCACCAGCATTGCCGCCGAATGGGAGAGCGAGACCCCCTTGCCCGGCGCCGAGGCACCCATGGCAATGGTGCCGCCGAGTGAGAACACGCTAATCCGAGGCAACATGAAAATTCACCGCGAAATGGTGGATAGAATCGTGACGTTACAGTACGGTCGGAAAAGCCACAAAAGGGAAATTAGGTGAGGCGGCGGCCGGTTTGGGGATCGAAAAACAGGATCGATTCCATATCAACATGCATCTCGACCTTGTCGCCATCTGTGAATTCCTGCACACCGGGAACGGTGAAGAACAGATCCACGCCGCCCAGATTGACGCCCACCGTGGTGTGCATGCCGAGCGGTTCCATGTCGTTTACCGTACCGGTCAGATGGGTTTCAGCCGAATCGGAACCGACCATACGCACATGCTCGGGCCGAACGCCGATCTCGACATTCGTCACCCCGGCGGGCAAACCATGCTCCATATGATCCGGTAATTTCATGTGCATGGAGCCGATTTCCAGGCTTGCCGAACCATTTTCGCGGCTGAGACGCGCCGGCACGATGTTGATCGGCGGGTTGCCGACAAAGCGCGCCACGTCGCGGTCAACCGGCTCATCATAAAGCTCCTGCGCCTTGGCGATCTGGCGCACTTCGCCGTCGATCAACACGCAAACCGTATCGGCCAGGGCCAGCGCTTCGGTGTAATCCGGCGTCGCGAACAGGAAGGTGCGTCCCGATTCCTGCTGCAAGCGCTTCAATTCCGTCCGGAGATCAATGCGCAGCATGAAATCGAGGCTGCTGAGCGGTTCATCGAGCAGATAAAAGCGCGGCTGGCGGATCATGGCGCGGCCCAAGGCGACGCGCTGACGCTCACCGCCACTAAACGTCGCCGGCGTGCGCTCGAGAATATGGCTGATCTTCATCAGATCCGCCATTTCCATAACACGGCGATGAATCTCGGCTTTCGGTGTCCTGGCGATTTTCAAGGGGGCAGCAATATTATCGAAACCGTTTTTGTTAGGATAAAGCGCCAGGTTATCGAAAATCATCGCAATATCGCGCTGGTTCGGCTGATGCTGGGTGAAGTCCATGCCTTCGATAAAGACTTCGCCCGAACTCGGCGCTTCCAACCCGGCAATGATACGCAAGGTCGTTGTTTTGCCAGCGCCAGCCGGACCGAGGAGAACAATCAACGAGCCGTGCGGCACGGTGAGATTGACGTCTTTCAGGGCTTGATTGCTGCCGAAGTTTTTTGAAATCGAGCGTAGCTCGAGAACGGGCTCGCTCATCGTCTGTCTCCACTATCCAGTAACCGAACGCCTGATTCAGCATCGAAAAGGGCAATAAGATCGCTTTCCGGCACCAAATCGATGGAGTCGCCTTCGGCAGCAGGGTTGCCCGTCGGAACAATAACTTTAAGGGATGAATCGCCAAACGAAGCGGTAACGACCGTTTCCGGACCTTGCGGCTCGATCGCCAATATAGGCACAGAGAAGCTGCCGGGATCATCCGCAGCGGCCAGACGCAAACTCTCAGGCCGGACGCCAACGACAACCTCCGCGCCGGCGGATACGTCCGAGCCAAGGTTGCCAACCGGCAACGGTATGGTTGAATTACCGGAAGTTACAATTCGCCGGCCGCCATCTTCGCCGATCTTCCCTTTGAGGAAATTCATCGGCGGATTGCCGAGAAAACTGCCGACAAAGCGGTTGGCGGGATATTGGTAGACGTTGTGCGCGGTGTCATATTGCTGAAGCGCTCCGAAATCCATCACCGCGATACGATGGGCCAGGGAAAGCGCTTCGATCTGGTCATGCGTCACGTAAATAATGGTCTGTCCGGTATCCGCCTGAATACGCCGCAATTCGCGCCGCATCTGGTTGCGCATGGCCGCCTCAAGGTTACTCAGCGGCTCATCAAGCAGCAGAATTTCAGGGTTGGTGACCAGCGTCCGCCCGATGGCGACGCGTTGCAACTCGGACGCGCCCAACTGATCAGGTTTGCGGTCGAGCTGATGGGTGATCGAGAGGAACTCCGCTACTTTGGCAATTTCCCGGTCGATATCGGGCGGGCTCATTTTACGGATCTTGAGACCATAGGCGAGATTGTTGCGCACCGTCATATGGGTGAACACGGCATAGTCCTGAAATACCAAGCCGATATTTCGGTCACCCGGCGGTATATCCAGCACTGACTTGCCGTCGATCAGAATATCGCCGCTGGTCGGTGCTTCGAGGCCGACAATCATGTTTAGAATTGTCGATTTACCGCAACCTGACGGGCCCAGTAGGGCCATTGTCTCGCTTTCCTCGATGGCGATGGAAACATCGTTGACAGCGACAAGATCGCCGAATTCCTTACGCAGATTGACCAGTTCGAGCTTAATTTTTGCCATGACCGGTCACCGTTTGATGGCGCCGAGCGTGAGCCCGCGCACCAGATGTTTCTGAATGAAGAAGCCGACGATCACCAACGGAACGATGGAAACCATAGCGAGCGCCGCCTGCACACCATAGAGTGTGCCCTCGGTCGCCGAGAAATATTTGCTGAGCGTGACCGGGATGGTCTGCACATTGGTATAGGTCAGGATCAGGGCGAACAGGAACTCGCTCCAATTCAGGATGAAGATAAACAGCGTCGTTGCGATGATGCCGCCCTTGATCAATGGCACCGTCACGGTGAAATGCGCTCGCCAGCGTGAGTAGCCGTCCATCATCGCCGCTTCCTCGATCTCATGCGGCAGATCATCGACGAAGCTTTTCAACATCCAGGTCGAGAACGGCACGGTCACCGCAGCATAGGCGATAATCAAGCCGATATAGGTATCGGTGATGTCGAACACCTTCGGCCCGAACATGATGACGAACGGAATCGCGATCGCAATGGGCGGAAACATTCGCCCCGCCAATATGAAAAATGGCGTGAAATTCCCGCCAAATCGATATCGCGATATGCTGATGGCGGCCATCAGGCCGACCACGATGGACAAGATCGTCGCCGAAATGGAGATGATGATCGAACCCTTGATGCCGGGCCAAGCCGAGCGGTTAAGGAAATCAGCGATGGCGCCACCGGCGGCATCGTCTTTCGATCCACTCAAGCCGTCGCCGCCATGTTGTTGGGTACCGCCACGGCGTTCGAGCAAGATATGCGGCGCCAAAATGGTGAGATAATTGTCCACCGTGGGCGCCGAGGATATCCATGTCGGCGGTGACGTCACCCATTCGCTCCTGAGCTTGAACGAGGTCGACACCATCCACAGGATCGGGAACACGGCAAACAGCAGGCCGGCAATGAGGGCAATGAAGTTAAACGGGCTAAATTTCTTTTCCGGCATGATCAGTTTCCCTCGACCAACTGATAGCGGATTGGCTTCAGCATCATGTTAATCAGCACCACCGTGATCACCAAGACGATGAAGGCGGCCGAGCCCGCATAAGCCAAGCGGAAATCCTCAAATGCCAATTTATAGAGGTAGAGACTTATGGTTTCTGTCGCCGTTCCCGGCCCGCCGCGCGTCAGCAGGTAAATCTCGTCAAACAGCTTGATCACCTCCATGCCGCGGATAACGAACGCAATGATGATCACCGCCCGCATATTAGGCAGGATGATGGTCCAGAAAATCTTGAAGTTACTGGCACCAAGCACTGTCGCGGCGCGGATCGGATTTTCCGGCACGGCGTTGAGCCCTGACAGCATGATCAGGAAGAACAGCGGTGTCCAGTGCCAGACCTCGGTGACGATCACCGCGATAAAGGCCAGCGTGCCGTCATTCAGCCATTGCAAATTGACCGGGCTAAAGGCGATCCAACCGAAAATCTGGTTGATCGGGCCATTATACTGAAACAGCATGAACCAGGTGTAGCCAACCACGACCGGCATGATCATCATCGGCGTGAGCAGCGCGGTAAACCAAATGCGCTTGCCCCAGAATTTCTTCAGGAACAAAGAGGCCAGCCCCAAGCCGATGACAAATTCAAGGCAGAGCGAGATGACCGACATAATCACCGTACGGCCGAGCGCCTGCAAATAGCGCGGCTCTTCCGTTATCAAGTAATTGTAATTAATGCCTTGGTTTATTTTTTGCGTGAATACGCTGGTGAAAGCAGGCCAAAAATCACCGTAAATCGGCTGCCACTCCGTCAGACTGATGACGAATTCCAGCACGAACGGGAAGATCAGCATCACGCACAGCAATATCTGTACCGGCGTGATCAGAAGACCCGGAATATATCTTTTATCGTTAGGATCAAAGCGGCGGGGCTTCCCCAAACCTAGGGTGGAAGCCCCGCCATTAGATGTATTTGTAACCACTGTTCTTTTCTTATGTTCGTTTATTGACGATTTTCTTGGTGGTCAATTTACATGCCCCACTTATCCGCGCCGGACGCTTTCTGCAACGCCGAGGGATACATCGCGGCAAGAGCGCGCCACGCTTCGACCTGGGTGTCTTTGCCCAGACGACGGGTGATGCGGTTTTGCTCTTTCGCAGTGTCCGCCATGGCTTTCGCCGGGGTCTTTTGCCCGTTGTAAGCCGCCTGCAGATTAATATCCAAGGCATTGTGATATTCCGAGCCGCCGCGCAGGATGATTTCCGGCACGCAATCGACCACGGCCTCGAACGAGGTCGCGAGGAAATCGCCAGGATAGGAAGCATAGAACTCAGGTGACGGATCGAGGAAGTGGTTGTTACGCCACGGATCGAAATAGCCGCCTTCGTTCGGAATCGAGCGCATCGACATGGTCGGGCCGGTGAGCCACTGCGCATAGAGATAAGCAACTTCCGGAATTTCGGAGTGATTGTTGACCACGAAATCCCACGCAAATGGCATGACATCGGCGCGGATCAGCTCGCCACCCACGATATCGCCAGGTACTTTCGAAATACCAGTCTGGCTCGGCTCGCCATTGCCATCCACACCGGCAATGATCGACTGTGCGCCCGCCGCATCATGGCTATAGCGCCACAGGGACGGCCAACCGAACTCGAAGAAGCCACGTCCGCCGGCATAATACTGCGCATAGTTCTCAGTAAAGCCGTAGTTGAACTGCTCTTTCGGCATGTAATCCTGGATCGCGACAAGATCTTCAACGGTCTTGATGCTCTCCGGGCTATCAGCCATGGACTTCATGTCTTTATCGAAATAAAGCACACCCTTGGACTGGAAACGGGTCATCCAATGGAATTTGTTCCAGAACGGTGAGCGATACTCCAAGGCACCCCAGAAATCATTTTCCTTGTCGGTCATATCGGCGGCGAGTTGATCATATTCCGCCCAGGTATCGACAACAGCGCGTTTTGATTTCGGCTTTTTGCCGGCTTCGGCCAATTTATCTTTACGATAATTGAGCAACCACCAGTCACCATCGCAATAAAGGCCGTAAACCTTGCCCTTATATTTCTGGCCGAAATCCGACACCGGATATTCGAGCTTGTTGGGGCCATCGAAGACTTCCGGATCATATTTGGCGACCCAGTCCGTCATATCTGCCGCGAGGCCGGATTCAGCGAAATCGGGCAGGCTCAACGGTGCCGGCAGCATCAAATCATAACGGCCAGTCTGGGCTACCGCTTCCTGCATACCCTTTTGATGGGTCTGCGTCACCGGCACCTCAATCAGCTCGACGTCGAAGCCGGTGAGGGCTTTCCACTCGGCCGAGAACGGCGACATATTACCGCCGGAGCCCGACGGATGCATGATGGAAATAGTTTTCTTCTTCGCACCGGCATACAGAGCCTTCGCCGCATTCACGGCGCGATCTTCCGGTGTGGCACCCTCAGCCGCCCAAGCGCGCTTCACGCTGAGCGGGGCTTTCTTCATGATCATGGAAATGGCGGTGGCGCTCAAGCCAAGGCCAGCCATGCCCTTCATCAGATCACGGCGCGATACCTTAAAGTCGCGCGACATATGCATGCCCCAGAGCCGATGCAGCTCTTTGACCATTCTTAATTTCTTATCCGCGTGTGACATATTCATTACTCCCTTTAGCTCATGCGGCCCACGCCGCTTCCCTGCGTCCGGGCCACAGGCACTATTCAGTTGATACCGCCGCAATCAATACCGACAAACCGATCGACATTGCCGCAGTGATCGAATTCTTCCAGACGCGGGTGGACCATAACGGCGCACCTTCGGGCAAGTAAAGCCAGAAATGCATTAAAAACAATAAGTTTTTTGGTTTCCGATGCAAACAGGTTGTTGCGGAGCCTGCATTTGGTTTTTGCCGATGGGTCTGATTTAGCGTTTTATCGCGCCAAGGGTGAAGCCGCGCGCCAGATGTTTGTGAATCAGCAGTCCTGCGATCACGATCGGCAGGGCGGCAACCGTCGCCAATGCGGCCTGGATTCCCGGCGCTCCGCCATAAAAATTGATATTGACCGGCACGGTGATAACCGTCTTTTCGCTCAGCACCATGGCGAGCAGAAATTCACTCCAATTGAGAATGAAGATAAACAGCCCCGTGGCGATCACGCCGCCCTTCACCAGCGGCAAGGTCACGCGGATATGCGCCTCCCAGCGTGACATGCCGTCCATCATCGCGGCTTCCTCGATTTCCGCCGGAATCTCATCGACGAAGCTCTTCAGCATCCAAAAGGCAAAGGGCGCGGTAAAGACCACATAGGCCAGGATAAGCCCGACATGGGTGTCGCGCAGACCGAGCCAGCCGAACAGGATCAAGAATGGGATGGCGATGACCACCGTGGGAATACCGCGCACCGAGAGGATGGCGAGCGCCATCGTATGGCCGCCGGCGCGATAGCGCGAGAAACCGATGGCCGCCATGCCGCCAATTACAAGGGCGATAAGCGTGGCGGCGCCGGCGACGATCAGCGAATTGAACATGGCGATCCAGGAAGCGCCATTGCCGGATTGGTAAACGCCTTGGAACTGAACGAGAAGCGGCTTGTAATTGTTCCAGGTCGCCTGGCCCGATATCCACACCGGCGGCGTCGTCGTCCATTCGACGACTGGCTTGAAGGATGTGGAGACCATCCAGAAGATTGGGAAAAGGGCAAAGAGAAGTCCTGCCACGAGAGCCAAAAAATGGGGCCAACGAAATGGTCGATGCAGCATTTGTGTCGCTTTTGTGTTTGACATGGCGATCGCGGCCGTGGCCGCCTTGGCGC
>JAPYQV010000592.1 GCA_029937205.1 Alphaproteobacteria bacterium | reverse complement strand
GAGTTTTTTGATGGCCATATTAGTGACCGGCGGCAGCAAAGGCATCGGCCTGCAGATCGCGCTCAGCTTTTCCGAACCGGGCAACCATGTTTTTCTCAATTATGCATCTGACGACGCCGCGGCCGCAGCGGCAAAAGAGGCGGTGGAAGCGCAAGGCGCCGAGTGTCATTTACTGAAAGGCGATGCCGGCACGCCAGAGGGCTGCCGGGAAATATTGCAAGCGGTCGGTCAAAAAGTGGCGAGGCTCGATCAGCTCGTCCACTGTGCGGTGCGCGCCGTGCCGCAGCCGACGCTCGAATGCGACCTGGGTGAATTCACCAATGCGGTCAATCTGAACGGCACAGCGCTGCTTTATCTCACTCAGGCGGCCCTGCCGCTCCTCGGGCGCGGCAGCACGATCTTTTTCCTCTCGAGCCGGGGCGGCCGAATTGTCGTGCCCAACTATGCCGCCATCGGCGTCGCCAAATCCCTTGCTGAATCGCTGGTGCGCTATCTCGCGACCGAATTGGCACCGCGTGGCATACGCGTGAACTCTGTGGCGCCCGGTGTCGTCGATACCGAAGCGGTCCACACCCTGTTTGGCGACGACGCCGAGGAGATCGTCCGCCACGCCGCCGAAAGCAACCCCAGCGGACGCGGCGTGCAGCACTCTGATTACACCAACATGATCCGCTTTCTCGCCAGCCCCGAGGCCGAATTCATCCAAGGCCAAACCATCTTCATCAATGGTGGGGCCAATCTGTCGGCTTAGTTATTCGCCCCTCAGACGCCGGGCGGCCACATCCGTGGCCTGTGATTTTTTGGGGACTACCTCGCATAAGCTCGGGCGCGCAGTCGCGCTTGCTGGAATGCAATGCGCGAGGCGCATCACCTTCCATATTAGTCTAGCCTTTCGATCAATGTGGCGTTGGCCATGCCGCCGCTTTCGCACATGGTCTGCAAACCGTAGCGTCCGCCGGTTTCCTCCAGGGCGCCCAGCAAATTCGCGGTGAGCCGGCCGCCCGACGCACCGACCGGGTGGCCGAGGGCGATGGCGCCGCCATTGACGTTGACCTTCTCTTGCGCCACGCCGAGTTCCTTCATCCAGGCGAGGACGACGGAGGAGAATGCTTCGTTGACCTCGAACAAATCGATATCGTCGAGCGTCATCCTGGCGCGGGCCAACAGCTTCTGCGTTGCCGGAATTATGCCGGTCAGCATGTAGATCGGATCGTCGCCGGCCACCGCAAAATGACGGATCGCCGCGCGCGGCTTGAGGCCGAGCCGCTCTGCCGCCCGCTCCGACGTAATCAGCATGGCCGAGGCGCCATCGCTCACTTGGCTCGAATTTCCCGCCGTCACCTGCCAGGTGATCTCGGGATAGCGCGCCGCCATTTTTTCATTCTCGAATGCCGATTTGAGTTGGCCGAGTTTGGCCGACGATGTGTCCGGGCGAATGCCCTCATCCGTGGCGGCATCGCCAATAGCGACGATATCGCGCCCGGTGAGGCCGCGCGCCGCCGCCGCTGCCGCCCGTTGATGGGAGCGCAGCGCAAAGGCGTCCAGGCTTTCGCGGTTCAGCCCCCACTTGGCGGCAATAAGCTCGGCCGAGATACCCTGATGTACCAAGCCTTCGGGATAGCGCGCGCGGTGCAGCGGGCCGAAATTATCCTGGCCAATGCGGTTGCTGCCCATGGCGACCCGGCTCATCATCTCGACACCGCCGGCAATGACCACATCATAGGCGCCGGCGATCACCCCTTGCGCGGCGAAATCCATCGCCTGCTGGGCCGAACCGCATTTGCGGTCGATGGTGACGGCAGGCACTGATTCGGGCAGTCCCGCCGCGAGCCAGGCCTGGCGGCCGATATTGGCGGCCTGCTCGCCGACCTGAATGACACAGCCGGTGATCAAATCATCAACCTCGGCCGCGTCGATGC
>JAPYQV010000591.1 GCA_029937205.1 Alphaproteobacteria bacterium | reverse complement strand
ACGGGACCCCGTCGCGCCTCGGTCCGCCGTATAATTTTGCCGTCACAAAAGAGGCCCATCCCTGGTCGTGGGGCAAAAAAAACGTGCCGCTCTACTGCACCCATTGCGCGGTCAACGAAATCCTCCCCATCGAGTGGGGCGGCTATCCGCTCTGGGTCACGGACTATAACGAGGACGCGTCCAAGCCCTGCCGCTGGCTGTTCTACAAAAAACCCGAACTGGTGCCGGAGAAATACTGGACCCGCGTCGGCGCCAAAAAGCCGGAAACGTTTGATTGACGTCTTGTGATGTGGAAGAAGCTGAGCGAAAAGGTTAAACGCCGCTAAAGCGGCCGGCCTGGACGTAATGATACCAGCTCTGCTTGAGCTGGCGCAGCACCTTGTGCGACACGGCCAGCTCATCCTTGGCGTTCTCGCTGGCGAATAAATTCTCCGCCTGTTCGCGCTCGCGTTCACGCAGCGCCGTGCACAGCGCATCGCCCTTGGCACTGCGCCTTACGCGGACCGAGCGCTTGTCGTGCTCCGAGCGCTTCTGCTCGATATAGCCGCACTCGTCGAGCTTCTTGAGATTATAGGAAATGCTCGAGCCCAGGTGATAGGCGCGCCGTGTCAGATCGCGCACGCTGATTTCCTCTGCTGCCGCGTTGATCTCGAAACATTTCCTACCCTTTCGTTGTTTATAATTACAGACAATATTCGATTCAATACAATAGTTATTACGAATAATTTAATAATACTGATGAGTTTTATTTATATTTAATTGAATATTACATAAAATTTCAAGTAAATTTCACCGGGTTCACTGCGACTTGAGGCCGGGGCACAGTGACGCTAGCTTGATCGCCGACGTACCATGTCATCGACCGGAAGGGGCATCGCATGTATCAAGGCGACATTATCGATCCGCATCACCATCTCTGGGACCTCAGCACCGGCTGGTATTCCTGGCTGACAACGGAGCGGCCGAAAGAAATGGTTTTCGGCGATCCCGCCCCCCTGGCGCGCGACTATCTGCCGCCCGATTACCGCGCCGATATGGCCGGCGTCGATCCGGTAAAAACGGTGCACATTCAGGCCAGCGGCAATCGCGACGACCCGGTGGCGGAGACGCGCTGGCTCGCGGCGCTCAACAAGGAATACGGCATGCCGAACGGCATCGTCGCTTCCGCGCCGCTCGACCAGCCCAACGCGGAAGAGGTGCTTGCGGCGCAATGCGAGCACGCGCTGATGCGCGGCATCCGCTCGATTGTCAGCTGGCACAGCAACCCGGTGTTTAACTTCAACGAGCGCGACGACCTCATGCGCGACGATGCGTGGCGCACCGGCTATGCCCTGCTCGGTAAATATTCATTGTCTTTCGACATGATGCTGTTTCCGAGCCAGCTCGGCGATGCCCTCGATCTGGCCCGCGCCTATCCGGACATACAAATCATCCTCAACCATACCGGCAGCCCGGCCGACCGCGACGAAGCCGGCATGGCGCGTTGGCGCGCCGGCATGGCGGCGCTCTCCGCCGCGCCCAATGTGGCGGTGAAGATTTCCGACCTCTGCGCCTACGACCATGATTGGACGGTCGCGAGCTTCCGCCCGATCATTCTCGATACGATCGAGTGGTTCGGAGTGGCGCGCTGCATGTTTGCCAGCGATTTGCCGGTGGTCGCCCTGCATGGCGGCGCCGACAAGATTTACGCCGCCTTCAAGGAGATCGTCACCGCCTTCAGCGCGGACGAGCAACGTGCCCTGTTCCATAACAATGCGGCTAAATTCTATCGTCTGGACTGAAGGCGCGGCGTTATTGACCGGCCGAGCGCATGTTCCACACTGCCTTGGGCTGCGCCGGTCGCCAACCGGCGCGCTTCTTGGCACGCTCAGTGGCGGGCTTCGGATCTTGGCCGCCCAGTGTAAAGCGGCACACTTGCTCC